>CAYYMM010000110.1:0-14721 GCA_964472395.1 uncultured bacterium
CGAGTATATCATTCTGGATATCTATGGAGCGTATTGGTTCTGGCCGGACTGGACACCCGGACTGGATTTCACGTCCTGGACGATTCCGGCCGGGGGGAACGGAACCCAGGTGATTCTTCAGTTCGACTGGCCGACGGTCGAAGGCGAAGTAACCGGATTGAAGTTCTGGGGTGCCTTTCTGAGCACCGGCACGGCCGAGTTGATCATATATGACATGCAGGAGTGGGGCTATTCGGACAAGTAAACCTCCCGAACGTCCCCGACTGAGAGGATCGGAACCGTCCGGGAGGCTCTGAAATTACCTGCTGATCAGGCCGGGTCTGGCATATCCGGAGAGAAACATTTCGCAGTATGAGTATGAACCGTCATTGAGAGACTGGACACAGAATACCGCCGTCGCAACGCGAGGTCCGGGACCATGCAGACTTACCTTCGGGGCGAAGACGATATCGACCGCCACTTCATCAAATTTGTTCATGTCGAACGGAAGATCGTTATAAACGGTTCCGGACCACTCATCGTCATACGTGCAATCCGTTAACCACATGTCCAAAACTCGGTGGGTCACGTTGGCCATGCAACCCACACCGGTTTCAAATGTCCGGGGAGCATTCTGAAATGTGTTTCCGAAGTTGTAGCCAGTGTCCAGCCAACTGACGCATCCTCCGCAGATCACTGCGGGGCAACTGGGTGTATCGTCGCAGAAGAAATCCGTTGCCGCGGCGACCGATCCGGTCAATGCACACACGATCAGACTCAGAGTCCACCATACCTGTTTCATATCGCGTTTCCTTTCCTGTTTTCATGTGCCGTTCGGGCAACATGGAAAAAAAGGTGATGAGAGAGGTTCGAACATCGAATCCTCTTAGATGATTAAAATAATCAAACAAAACGCGCCTGCAGTTACAAATCTTAATATAAGAATAATTTTTTAATTTGTCAAGTGAAAAATCGCTCATGAACAGGTTTTTTAATGAGTCATGATGAATGCGCATTTCGCGCGAATCACGAGCGGGTTCCGATACACTCGGTTGACATTCCGTTCGTTTCGGAAGATTAATGGAGGAGCAGGTGACATGTTCATTCCGATAACCATGCGTTGCTGAATGAGGATGACGAAGATGAAGAGTGTAATCGCTGTGATTCTTGGGTTGTCTTGCATGTTCTATGTTCCGTGGGCATCCGCAGAGATCATCACTGTCATGGCGGCGAATCTCAGCAGCGGGAACTACCAGGCGTATGAAGATCCGGGAATCAGGATCTTTCAGGGGCTCAACCCTGATGTCGTGCTGATTCAGGAATTCAATTACAAATCGGGTTCGCTGGACGATCTGGTCGATACTGCCTTCGGCTCGGAGTTCAGTTTTTATGTCGAGAGTGACGGGGAGCAGATTCCGAACGGGATTGTCAGCCGGTACCCCATCATCTCATCCGGTCAATGGGTCGATACATACGTGGACAACCGGGATTTCGCATGGGCAGTGATCGATATCCCGGGTGATCTCAATCTGCAGGTCGTCAGCGTACATCTGTTATCCAGTTCAGCCACGACCCGCAACAACGAAGCCAAGCTCATCAAGAGTTACATCCAGGCGAACTTCAATCCCAATCACTACATCGCAGTCGGAGGCGATCTCAATACCGGTTCTCGTACCGAATCCGCGATCACCACATTCAAGACTTTCCTGACTGCCGATGGGCATACCCCCAGGGATCAGGCGGGTGACAGCGATACCAATGAACCTCGAAGCGAGCCGTATGACTGGGTTATGCCCAATGCTCTACTGGAAGCACGGCATACTGCCCTGATCATCGGATCGAGCAGTTACTCGAACGGACTGGTGTTTGACAGCCATGCATTTACGCCGCTGAGTGATGTGTCACCGGTTCAGTTCGGCGATTCTCATGTGACGGGCATGCAGCATATGGCGGTGATGAAAGCGTTCTCGGTTGGGTCTGCTTCAGATCCGACATCGACACCCACGGTTGCGCCCTCGACGGCAACCCCCACGCGGACGCCGACCCGAACTCCCACCCGCACACCGACTCCGGCACAATCGACGAGCACACCGGTTCCCGGGACGAATACACCCACGCGGACGCCCACAACTGCTCCCTCATCCACACCCGGCGCCCAGATTCTACTCGTTGACGACGATAACAACAGCACGTATGAAAGCTACTATACGGCAGCGCTGGCGAGTCTGGGTGAAGCGTACGATCAGGTTACGGGAAGTCCGACATTGCCGCAGTTGCAGTCTCATGGGATCGTCATCTGGTTCTGCGGCGGCGATTACAGCACCTCTCTGACGGCTACCGATCAGACCAACCTGATTGCGTATCTGAATGGAGGCGGAAAACTGTTCCTGACCGGCCAGGATATCGGGTACGATGTCAAGACGGATTCCAGCGGTATTTATGCCAACTACCTCCATGCCGCTTTTGTTTCGGATGATACGAACTACTACAACCTGACCGGTGCAGGTGGTCTCGCTGGAACGAACATCGTGATTTCCGGGACGGGAGGCGCGAACAATCAGAGTTATCCGTCCGCGATGAATGCCGCCAATGGCGGCGTGTCCTGCTTTTCGTACGACAACAGCAGCGGTTCCGGGGGTATTCAGTTCAGTAACGCCACGTATCGGACGATGTATTTCAGTTTCGGATTTGAAGCCATCAACAGTGCGGCGTCGCGAACGACCGTGATGCAGAAAGTGCTTACATTCCTGCGAGGGACCACTTCTCCGACGTCAACGCCGCAGGCTGCAACTGCAACCCCCAATCCTCCCACACCGACCTCCTCATCCATGACGAGCACGCCGACCCGAACCCCGACACGGACTCCGACTCGAACGCCGACATCGGGGGTCACGTCAACGCCGACCCGGACGCCCACCCGCACACCGACGCCTTCGGGAAGCACGGCAGTCTTGCTGGTTGATGATGATAATGGCAGCACATACGAAAGTTATTACACGGATGCTCTGACGGGAGCCGGCAGAACCTATACGAAATGGACCGTTTCGTCTCAGGGGTCTCCAACAGCAGCGACATTGAATTCGTATGGCATCGTCGTGTGGTTTTGTGGTAACGACTACTCGACCACCCTGTCGGCAACGGATCAGGCCAATCTGACGACATATCTCAACAACGGCGGGAAGTTGTTCTTATCCGGCCAGGACATCGGATATGACATTCGGTCTGATTCGGGTAACTTCATGGGAACATATCTCCATGCCGGATATCTCAAAGACGACACAGACTACACATTGTTGACCGGCGCAGATTTTCTTGCCGGGCGGTCAGACTCGATCTCGGGCACCGGAGGTGCGAACAATCAGACTTATCCGTCGTCCATCAGTGCAGCCAACGGAGGGACGATTTGCTACAACTATTCCAATGGGGACGGTGCAGCGGGTGTCAGCTATCGCAATGGATACCGGGTGGTGTTTTTCAGTTTCGGATTCGAAGCGATCGACAGTCCGGCCAATCGAATTGCAGTCATGCAAGCCATCATGGGTTTTTTAACCGTATCCTAAATTCGAGAGTCGACCGGACTATTCACCCCAGCCGAAAGCGAATGTGTCCATTGAGCCGAAAAGCTCAGTCTGCATGGAATTCGTCATCGCCGCATACCAACGGATCCCATCCGCACTGCCTGCTCCTTCCGGCCACATAAACTCCGCCAGGATCACCCATTCCTGCTCACCCGGATGCAGCGTGATGGTCTGATAATCGTATGCATTGAAACCAGGTGCGAAGAAGTAGCTGCCGAAAACGTCCAGAACGACAAACAACGGCACATCCTCAATCGACTGATCGCCCGGATTGCAGGTCAGCACACTGCAGGCACACGCATCACCGGCCTCGAAGTAATTCGCCGGCATCCAGATTGTCACGCCCAGCTTCACGCACCCTGGTGTCGGAGTCGGGGGAATCGGTGTCGGAGACATCGTCGGTGGAGGTGTCGGCGGCTGCGTCGTTTCTGTCGGTGAGGGCGACGAGGTCGGTGTCGCGGTCCGGGACGGAGTTGCCGTTACCGTCGGTGTACGGGAAGGTGTTGCGGTTCGGGAAGGTGTCGGGGTCGGCGGCGTCACGGCAGGAGTCGGGGTGGGTGTCACCTGCCCGGTGTCCACTCCGAAAAACATCAGATAGGCCGCCAGCAGATCACCGATCGTCGTATTGGCACCGGTATCGATCAATCCGCCGATCACAATACTTGATCCGATCGTCCGGTATGTTCCCTGATTGTACGCAATCGCCGTACCGTAACTGGGTGAGTAGTTTTCGAGGATGAGCTGAGCACCGGTCTGCGGCGTCAGGTGGTCGATATAACTGTTGAACGCCGTGCCGGATTGATACTGAAAATACATCCCGCCAGTCATCGTCCCGGCGACTCCGTAGATGATCGAAGCATCCCCCGTGCCGTCACTCACGCCATTGATATGAAACATCGGATGAACGGCAGTCGCAGGATCGAAGTTCCAGGTGTCGCCTCCTTCCATATACAGGTTTCCGCCTCCGTTGAGATACGCTGCGAGCGCTTGTCCTTCCGTCGTCGTCAGGACGTGACTCCCGGAGCCGAAGATGCCGAGACAGACAAACACAGACTGATAGGCATCCAGATCGGCCGGCAGATTCCGGCTGTACTCGACGTATACGCCCATATCGCCGATCCTCGAGGCAATCTCGGGGCCGGAATTGCCCGATCCGTCCCGGTCGTAAATGAACACCGGCAATCGCTCGACAATCGTAACAGAATAAAATCCCTCAACTGGAGCAACCGTCATATTCGGGATCTGAGCGCTATCGACCGCACGAATGCGATACTCGATCACATCATCCGGAACGAACGTGTCGGGGATCACCGCAGTCATCGTTTCCGATCCGGTCATCGGCAGAATTCCGAGATCGCTTCCGTTGACACGATACTCCAGGTCCGCATGATCGATGCCCATGTTATCTGTGATGACGGCGGTGATCTGCAACGGTAATAGTGTCGATGCCGCGAACGGCCGGTAGGGATGCTCGATTGAGGGGGAGGTGACATCCACTCCCACCCGGAACGAATACCACTCATCGGGCGCATGCATCGGGAGAGTCCGGTCACATCCGGCCTGGTTGTCGATCAGGATATAGTATTCGATCGTGGTGTCTTCGGGCTGAGCCGGAACAAGTGCCTGATAGTTCGTCCAGTTCGAGATCGCCATGGTGAGTTCGGAGAAGGTGGCGGAACCGGCGGCACGCCAGGCGAGTTTCGGGAAGCCGGCCAGAAACGGAGAACGGGGTTCGAGGCGAGCGATGACCGGGTAGGGATCCGAGGTGTTTTCCGTGTCGGGACGAGCGGTATGGGTTCCGGCGACGACCAGTGCGAGCTGCTGATTGATCTGGGTTCGTGCGGTGCTCTCCTCAAAACCGGCAAACGTGTATCGGAGATTCATATCGCATCGGAGCACCGCGGTGTGGGGGTAATCGCCCGAGGAAAACAATGAAAATACGGTTTCATTCAGATCAGATAAAACAATGTACGTCAAATCGCATGATTGGACCAGTTGCCGACAGGCCTGCTGTGACTGGCCGACACCGAGCGCCAGTACGACGAGTCCCTGATCGTCGAAATCCTCCCAGAGATCCTGTAGAAGCAGAGCCCCTGCTTCAGGACCCCCTCAGCAGTCACCCCAGAAATAGATCAGGATTGCCATGCCAGTGAAGTCATGCAGTGAGACATTGCGGCCATCGCCATCGGGAAGCGTGAAATTTGCGACCGTGTCCCCGATCCCATAAACGGCTCGACCGGCCGAAGGCATCCAGAAACAACACATGATCAGTATCATGACTCCGATCAGGTTTTTCATAAGTCGATCTCCTTGTCGATTCACGAATGTTCATCCGATATGACTTGATTAATGTCAAATAAATCATCTGCAATCCATGTACCATGTGTGCTGAGATCTCTGCGTATTGCTGCATGCGTTTTTGACAAGACCGACGTGTTGCCGTTATACTCAAATCTGAAGACAGTAGTGTTGATAACTCATTGAGAAAACTGAATTAGGGTGCGTCGAGTCGCATCGTGAAGCGCCCAAGCGGGGGAAGCAGCATGAGATCTTTCGTGGTTGGTATCAAGTCGGCGGTAATCCTGATCGGTTGTATCTGTCTCGGCGTCGGCACACCCGCAAACGGTGGCTGGGAAGTTGTCGGGTCCAGCGGGTTTTCGGCCGGACAGAGTGCATTTGCAAAGATTGCCATTGGCAGTGACGACATACCTGTCACGGTCTGCCAGGATGTCGGAGCCGGATGGAACGCCTCTGTAAAACGGTTCAATGGGACCGTCTGGGAGAGTGTCGGCGCGGGAGGCACATCGGTGGGTGGCGCAGGATGGCCGGACATCGCGATCGACAGCGGGAATGCTCCCGTGATTGCCTATTGCGAGGGGAATCTTCAGAACAAAGGGACCGTCAAACGATTCAACGGGACGTCATGGCAACTCATCGGCGCGGAAGCATTTACCTCTCCATGGGTCGAATACATGCGGATGGCTCTCAATAGCAGTGACGTCCCGTATGTCGCGATCGCCGACAGCAACAGCTCAAGTAGAGTGACGGTGATGCGGTTCAACGGATCGGCATGGGAAGGCGTCGGAAGCGCCGGTTTTTCAGCCGGTGGCGCCAGCATGCTCGCCTTCGCAATCAACTCGTTGGATGTGCCGTATGTCGCGTTCAGAGATTTAACTCAAAGCTATGCTCTGACGGTAATGCGTTTCAACGGGTCAAGCTGGGAGCTGGTCGGCACGGCCGGTTTTTCCGGTGCCGCGGGATCGGTCGACATGGCGATCGACGGCAATGATATCCCCTATGTGGCTTATCGAAACAGCAGTGCCGCGGAAAAGGCAAGCGTCAGACGGTTCAACGGCACGGCATGGGAAGCCGTGGGTCCGGTCGGTTTTTCCGCGGATTACGCCGGAACACCCGTCATCGCAATCGACAGTGCCAATACTCCTGTCGTGGCGTTCATCGACAACGCCACCGGTGGAAAAGCCACTGCAATGCAATTCAACGGCACGGCCTGGGAAACAATCGGTTCCGCCGGTTTTTCCCCCGGAGGCGTCAGTTATATCGATATCGCGTTCACCAGTGATGACGTACCGTATGTGATCTTCAGCGATGCAACGGTCTCGAACAAGGCAACCGTCATGCGGTTCGCTCCGGAATCGACGGCGACGCCCAGCGAGACTCCAACAGTCACCCCCACCGAAACATCCACTCCTACGGCGACATCCAGCCCAACCCTCCCGCCTCCGAGTCACACACCGACTCCGACTGCAACCGAAACGCCGACTGCAACTGAAACTCCGACTGTAACCCCGACACCGACGGATACACCCATTCCGACCTGGACACCTACGGAAACACCGACTCCCACCGATTCTCCAACACCCACCCCATACACTCCGGTGGATATTCTATCGGTGGTGCCCGCTCCCAACAGTCAGAATGTCATGCTGAATGCGAATTTGGGCGTTCTCATCGACGGAAACATCGATCCGGGGACCGTCCGTTCGGACACATTCATCACGCATTCTCTCTACCATGCTTCGTTTTCCGGCACATTCACCATCAACCAGTCGGATTTCGTACTGGATCCGGATGTGAACTTTCATCCCGGAGAACGCATCGAGGCATCCATCACAAACGGGATACATGCGGGAGGTGTGCCGGTCCGGCCGTTTGTGTGGCAATTCAGGACGATCGTCGAGAGCGGGCACGGCACGTTCATCGAGAGCGCGGAGCAGGTTGCGTCGGACTATACGAGTGCCGTTGCAATCGGTGATACGGATTCGGATGGTGATCTCGATGTCTTCGTCACCGGTTCACACGGACTGATCTACCTCAACGATGGATCCGGAACCTTCACGAACAGCGGACAGAACATTGGAAATGCATTGCATCACGCGGCCCTGGCGGATCTGGATGGTGATGGCGATCTGGATTGTTTTGCACTTCGTTATTACGATTCTTCTCAGGTGTTTTTCAATTCGGGAGGTGTGTTCACGAATTCAGGTCAAAGTCTCGGCAGCGGCGACGGGAACCAGCATGTTGCGCTCGGTGATATCGACGGAGATGGCGATCTGGATGCATTCATCTCCAAATCGATGTCCGTCTCGAGTCAAATCTGGCTGAACAATGGGACCGGTTTCTTCGTCAATAGCGGAATCAGCTACAGCAACTACATGCATGAGGCGGCATTCGGAGATCTGGATGCCGATGGCGATCTCGATCTGTTTCTTGCGCAGAGCAATCAGAATGTCGTCATGCTCAATGACGGGACCGGCTTATTTGCAGGCACAGGGCAGGTGTTCCCTCAACAGGTCAGTTCGGGAGTGGAACTGGGCGATCTCGATGCCGACGGCGATCTGGATGCCGCAATCTGTGCCTGGCACAATCAACCCGCGACTGTCTGGCTCAATGATGGAAACGGTCTGTTCACCAACAGCGGACAGACTATCGGTGGCTCGTTCAGTACGGATCTCGTTCTGGCGGATTTCGACGGCGATTCGGATCTGGATCTCTTCATCTGCAACGACTCGCAACCCGATACGGTATGGGTGAATGATGGCTCGGGAGTGTTTTCCGGCAATGGACAGAGTCTGGGGATCGGATCCAGTGAATATGCGGCATCCGGTGATCTGGATCAGGATGGCGATATCGACGTTGTGGTGGGTTGCGATACACTGGAATCGCCGAACGTGATATGGCTCAATCAGCATGTTGAGATGACTCCGACGGAGACCCCATCGCCGCCACCGACAGAAACCCCCTCACCCAGTCCGACCTCAACAGTAACGAATACACCGACGCACACAGCTTCGATGACTCCCACCTCAACATGGACGGCGACTCCGACGCAGACCCCGACAGGAACCCCGACGTTTACGCCGACGCGTACGCACACCCCGACGTGGACACCGACTGTTCCTCCAACATTCACGCCGACACGCACGCCCACTCGAACCATGACCCCCTCCCCGACACCAACCCGAACTCCATCCCCGACAGCGACCCCAACACTGACTCCGAGTCCGACGAACACCTCCACACCGATTCCGACGGAACCCCCGCCGCCTTCGCACACACCGACGCCAATGTCGACCCACACGCCTCAGCCGACTGCAACAGCAACCGGAGCAGTACAGGTGGAGGTGACATTGAACGCGACCGAGTTTCACAGCGGGGATACGATGATGCTTTCCATCGCGATGAGTAACATGAGTGGTTCGACTCACTCGGTCGATGCCTGGTTGATTCTTCGCGTCGGGATTGCGTACTACTTTTACAGATACGACACGACCGGTTTCCCGCCGGTGTTAAACATGGGTTCAGAAGCCGGACCATTGATCTCATTTCCGTTCTTCCCGGATACAACGATTCCGGCAACACAAATCTGGCAAATGACCTTCCCGGATATGACGCTGGTCGAACCGATTGAGTGTGCCTACTACTTCGCGCTGCTGAACTCGGCGAATTCTAATCTGGTGAGCAACATCTCGGTGTTTTCTTTCCTGATCGACGAATGACCTTCGGGCTAGCTCGAATTGGATCTGCCAGGTGGCGTTCTCACTCTTCGAGATCGCATGACCCGGCAGGCAGCCGAAACTCGACTTCCAACCCACCATTGGGAGGGTTGTTAGCCTGAATGTCGCCTCCATGTGCATCGACAGATTCGTCGATGATGAGCTCATTCAGATCATGAATCGCTGCCCTGTGTTCGGTCGAAGCGCTGATTTCATCCAGATAATATAAACGTAACGCACCAATTTTATCCGAATCCTCCTCCTTGGGTACAGGAGGAATAAACATGAATCCCAAGAGTATTCTGATTTGCCTGGTCATGTTTAGCATGCTCTCTTTCTCGATTCACGCTCAAGTCCTGTTGGATCTAAAGGATTGGCGAAGCGATTTCCGATATCACGGGCCTGACGATCGCGGAACGCCTCCGAATGGAATCGATCGGGAATCGGCGTCGATGGAAATTGGCTACATCAAATATCACACCGGCTCAGGACCTTATTCCTGGTACGTCATGAGCGGAAATGCGGGTGTCGAATTCGATCTGAACGCGACGATCGGAGGGGGTGTATTCCCCACGTCGGGAATGACGGAATCAAACTGGAGGGCATACCTCGACATCGAAACCCGTCCGGGGGGACCCGCGGGATTTGCCAACGGGATGGAAATCGGGATTCATAATCTCGATGACGCGTTCGAAAATGGTGTGATGACGGATGACGATTTCGATCATGCAATGGAAGGGGTCAGTTCGTGTTATGCTCCGAACGAACCGGTAATGACGACACACGATATCACTGACGCGTTGCGGCACGATCTGTTCGGGGAGACATCTCCCGGAGTCAGTTCGGGTTTTATATTCATTCATCATGGCACCGGCTTGACAAATGCGTTTATTCTCACTGTTCATCCCCTTCGCCTTGTCGTGACACCTAATCCGATTCCGACATCGACTCCGACGCCGTCGGCCACTTACACTCCGATTCCCACAGCGCTACCTTCCACTACTCCAACACCAGAGCCTTGGATCGGGGTACGATTTGAATTCCCGAGGGATCATTTTGCCGGTGGTGACCGGTTCATACTCGTGGCTCAGTGTCAGGCCGGTGAGGGTGACATCGTGGCCGACTTGATTGTGGTGCTGGATATCATGGGACAATACTGGTTCTATCCTGCGTGGACGCAGGCGGTTCAGTCCCGGCAGCTCGATTTGCCGGGAAACACGATGATTCCGGTATCGATTCTTGATTTTGTTTGGCCATTCGGAGATTTCGGTCGGATGGAGGGGTTGCGGTTTGTCGGAGCGATGGTGGATCTGACCCGGATGGAAATCCTGGGTGGAACAGACGAGGTGGTGTTTCAGTTTGAATAGGTGGGATCGATCGGCAAACCGTTTCGATTTTCGGTCGGACTTGCGGAGTGATGCTGTGAGGTTCAGGCTGATACGAACGGATGGAGAGGGGTTATTTTCGTTTCAACGAGGCGATCAGAATAAGTGAGATGGCCGCCATGACGATTCCAAGACCTGCCGGATCGCTTGCCGGCACATTCGGACCCGGCGTCGGAGTCGGGCCGAGGCCGTTTTCCCACAGATTGACCACGGCATTGATCCAACAATTGTAGGTTCGTCCGAAATTTCCGGTATGCGACGGGCTGAATGTGTCGGTGCCTCCGCAGAAGATCGTCGCGACCCGCTGGTTTTGCCACTCCTGAGGATGGCTGTCCCCTCCGTCGCTGCTTGCGCTGATTCCGACCAGTGCGGGTGTTGAGGTGTCCATCGATTCATCCGGAAAACCGCCTTGTACGAACCAGAAATACTCCGAATCGAGCGCCGAGTCGTCACCCGTCCACGCTGCAGAATTCTCGAAATCGAACGGCACGACATTCGGCAACGGATAGTCCTCGAACTGATCCGTACCGGTCGGATCGAACTGATGCAGCCAGTCTTCGCGCATCCACCGTGCGAATTCGCGACATGCCGCGGCGTTCTCTTCACTCATGGCACCGGGAATCATGGGCGGGGCCTGGAGTGCGATGAACAGGACATCGGGATTTTCCAGGAAGATGTTCAGCATGCCCCGGTAGGCGGTCTTGAGTTGGGCCAGGGTGGACGCCGTGCCGTCCCAATATCCGTGGGTCGGCCAATAGGTGTTCGTGTACGCCGCTGCAACCGAACTGGATGAATTGAGATACTGAAAGTTGGTGTACGATCCGGAGCTGTCCGAGTGAGGGGTGCCGCCGGTGACCTGACCGTAGCCGTTATTGGCGGTCGATCCGTCGTAGCTCGTGTCATAGGAATAGACCTCCGCGCCGGGATAACATGGTTTGAACATCACGATATCCATGGCTTCGGCGTTGAAATCGTACCAGGTCAGCATGAACGAATTAGCGGGGATGATCGCGCCGTAGGTCGGGTCGCCGAAGGCATCGGGACCGGTAAACACAAAATGCGATCCGCTGTTCGGAATTCCGAGTTCCCGCTGGAAACGCTTATACCAGTGACGGTAATCGGTGTCGTTATTCTCGTAGATATACTGCTCATTGATGTGCGAATGCAGGGTGTAACCGAGTCCCGTGAGCCCGCTCGTGAGTCCCTGGTCGAGCAGATTCCCGCCGCAGGAGTGGTGGAAAAAATTGAACACATGACCACTGATTCCCGCCGGTGTGCTGAAATCCGGATCGCTGTAGCGTTCGTCGAGCAGCGAGGCGGATGCGGGCATGTTGAAAAAAGGCAACACAAGACCGAACAGAGCAACAACAAAGACGGCGTGCGTGCGGTTCATCAAAGGGCTCCTTTCAATAAAAACGAATCGTGAGGTTCGACGTCATATTAATGATCCGACTATCCGAGCGCAAGCATCGGAGTCACGAAAGCGATGGCGACTGACTGAATGCGCTCCTGTTGGCTCGTCGCGCCATATGGAACCTTCAAATGCTGCCCCCACCTTTCCGGAGCAATACGGATCAAACCTCTTCTTACGCCCAACGCTTCTCGGTGTTCGGATTGGTGCCGTCTCTGTTCCAGTCGTTTCCGTCGATTTCTCTCGATCGGATCTGTTGAGGTGCAACCCATCGCATCCGGGATACAGGCTACTCACGCATGCCGATTCGAATTTCGGGGACCAATCTGTTATATTTAAAAATTATAGTGCTGATCCAGGTGGAAACCTTGATGGAGGGCGCGACCATGATGAGATGGAGCGGTCGAAGTACCTGCATGATTTGGGCCTTTATATACGTGTTCGGTCCCGTTTTACATGCGACCGAATTCCCTGGCCCGGATTCGGGCGTTTATGTCGGATTCCCGATCGCCTTTAACACCCGCGATGCCCAGAATGTTATCGACGACTGTCCGTCGGGGTGTGATGATACTGTCTGGAGCCGGTCGATCGGCTTTAACTTCGATTACCGCGGATCGACGTACTCCACGGTCTATGTCTCGGTGAATGGATACCTGTCGTTCACGAACAGCGGGCACGATTATGTCAACACGACGATTCCGAATCCCGGAGGCCCTCCCGGTATGATCGCCCCTCTCTGGGATGATCTCATGATCTACCCCTCAGACGGCGGGATGTGGGACGACGTGCTGGGGACTGCCCCGAATCGCACGTACATCGTTCAATGGTGGTTCATCAGCGAACGGCAGAATGAGGCGTCAGCTCTATCCTTTGCCGTCCTTTTGCATGAATCGACCGGGGTGATCGAGTTCCTCTATTACGATATGGTCGATGTTCCGACAGACATCACAATCGGTATTGAAGATAGCACTCAAACCGGAGGAATTCTCGGGTACTACGAAAACTCAACCTATGGCACCTATCCCGGATTACCGGTTACCGATAGCTCCGTCCAGTTTCAACCAGCGCCGAACCTGACGGAGTACATGCCGGCCGGGTGGTTCGGGCCGATCGTTCCCCGGAATACCACCGACACAACCATGAGCTATGCGCCGCTTCCTCCGATTCTGTATGGCTGGGATATCGGAGGCAACACCTACCTGAATTATCTCATCCATGAAGATCGGGGGTATCCCGTTCCGGTCGAAAACTGGCTTCACCTGTACATCGACGAAATCCCGAAGCTCTACCATTACATCTCTCCGCAACCGGTTGGTTCGTTTTTCTTCGGCAACATCACCTTCCCGTGTATGGTTCCAGGCGGCAGACATACCATACGGATGATCACCGATCCGGATGGGGCGATTCCGGAGTCCGACGAGACCGATAACAATTTTGCAGCGCAGTTCGTATGGAAACCGCTGGATATGGTCGATGACCTGCCCTACAACATCACGACTCCGGCTCCCGGAGGTTTCGGTCCGGCATCGTATCGAAACATGGATGGTTTTCAATTCGCTTCGAATTTCTATTGGATGGCGGTCGGATTACGATGTCAGGGTGAAGACTACGATCTCGGGTTGTACAACGATTATTCCGATAGTTTGAACGGGTTCATGACTCTTCTGAAATCATCCGAGAGTTCGTCGGTCATCACCGATCTGATCGTGATCGACGGGAATCGTGAACCTGGTGTATTTCAGGCTGGCGTATATGATCCGATCCCGTTTGGCGAACTCGACGGATATTCGATTCAATGGGACGACAGTGGCGTGACCCTGACGTACTCCGGAAGTGAAATGCTGTATGGTCCTTATTCATTCACCGAGAGTGATGTTCTGAGGTGTCATGAGGTATCCTGGCAATCGCCGGGGGCCGCATGGATTACTTGTATCAATGAGACTCCGGGAGATCTCGATGTCCTGTTCTATGACAGCACCGGAGGCATCGGAATCAAGTCACGCGGCGAGTATTCGGGAATCGTGTACGACCTGAGCGCCGGTTTCGATGATCAGGTCAGCGTGACGGTGCCGGTGGTATCGTACTACGGCATTGTCGTGACGAACGAATCAGGATCGAGCGGCACGTATTATCTGCGGATCGGTCCAACTCAGTTCACACCGACGCCAAGTCCCTCAGCGACATCGACGCCGACATCGCCGGCCACGGCGACCCCGACGGCTACTCCGACCGCAACCCGAACTCCGACGGCTTCTCCAACTGCAACCCGCACTCCGACAGTGACTCCGACTCAGATGTCCTCCTCAACTCCGACCCGGACACCGACTCCGACCGGAACGCAAGCTCCCACTCAT
>CAYYMM010000111.1:0-14698 GCA_964472395.1 uncultured bacterium
TCTTTTTCGGCTTCCGCAGTTCCCCAATTTCGTGGGCGATCGTGAAGTTCTGGCGTTCCTGGCGATCGTTTGCGTTGACAACGATGACCTTCGAGTCCTCCAGGATGAATCCGCGGACATCTGCCGGTAGATCCTCAAATTGAACTTGGAGGCCGAGTGATCTGGCTATCTCTGCCGGATTCACTGGAGCTTCAATTCCAACAGAACTGGTCAATACCGAAACCGAATCAGTTACATCCATAACGATTCAACCCAATCCTGCCCCAGGCGCACTAAAAAAACGCAGCCTATCTGCTCTTTTTTTCACGTTCCTTCTGTAGCAGATAGACGTAGATATCCTGATAACCACGCTTCAGTTCATCTAAATTCTTGAATGTGATCCGGAATGAATAGCTCTCGCGGAGATGTTTCTTCTCCTCCTCTGTTGGAGGAAAGATCCCGCGGGATTTCCAGAACTCCTCGTCTTCAAGAACTTCATCGCGAATCGGATTCTTCGGCTCTTCTTCTTCAGGTTGCTCATCCGGATCCGTGTCGAGACCTAGGAGATAGTCCGTGGTAACGTAAAGGGCTTTTGCCAGCTTCTTCAATGTTTCAGTGTTTGGAATTGTTTTGTCATTCTCGATCCGACTCAGAACATTCTGGGCGAGTCCAGTTTTTTGAAGTAGATCATTCTGACTGATCTTCATGTCGATCCGAAGTTTTTTTATTCGAGATCCAATGCTATCCATACATGCCTCGCGATTAATCTAGCTAAATATGCCTTAAAAATCAATGCCTTGCAAGGCATAAAAATAAATGCCTCAAAAAACATATAAACACCTATTGACTTATGCCTGAAGAAGCATAAATATATTCTCAGAGGCCAATGGAGGTGCCGATGAAAAACAACCTTGCAGACATAAGGATTCAGAGAGGGATGAGCCAGAAGATGCTCGCAGAAACTGTTAAAACTGATCAGGCTGTCATCAGTCGTATTGAGAACGGCCAAGACAATCTGCAGTTCGACACAGCGAAGAAGCTCGCACTGGCTCTCGGTGTCGCCGTAATCGACATTTTTCCTGAACTCGCTTCCAGTGAACGGGCATCGCAATGACGCCGGCATGGGAGTTACCTGCTCGCGTCGAAGAGCTGAAGCATGAACTCGTCTACGGGATCGACGATGTCCATGCCAGTGTCCGCAAAGCAAACTTCGCTCGGCTCACTGACGAGGATGAGGAAATCATGCGCGAGACACTTCTGCACTTTACTACACGGCACGAGTGCGTGCTCGATCCGGCCACTGGCCGCTGTCCGAAATGTGATCACCTCGTAGCTCTCGGGAAGCATCTCGAAAACCGGAAAGTTTGGGTCGATCATGAATAACTCCTCCCCTCTCAATGGGAAAGATATTCCCAATGGCGTGACAACCCAAGGGTTGGAACGCCTGAAGTTTCGCCCCCTTCACCTGGTGGAGATCTTCCGCGAAGAAATTAAGCTCTGGTGCAAGTCGACAGGAAAATCCCGAGAGGAATTCTGCGACCTGGTCAACAAGCCGGTTCACTGGATCACAAAGGTTCTCGGAGGTGATTGGAATCTAGCCGCGCACGATCTGCCGATCATCTGCTTCGTTCTGAACTCCCGGCGACTGCTCGATGCGATCAGCGAGCACCTCGATTGGTATGACGCCAAGCTGCGAATCAAGCTCCTCGAGGATGAAGCCGTCAGGGTCGTCCAGCGAGCAGCCGAAATACAACTTGAGAAGAGACAACTCCAACGACAGCTCACCATGAGCGGAAAGGACAACTGATATGTGGGCAAAGGTCTACGAAGTCACCGGTGTCGATGAAGGCGTTCTGAGCAACGCAACTCTCCAGGTCTGGGTCCAGGATGGGACTTACAAACTCACCGTCCTGAACAACCCCGGATACAACGGCGATTACGCCCAGGTCTTGGCGAAGAGCGGTGGATCGAGTCTGCAGCTGATCCAGTTCGCGGACATCACCGAGAATCAGCACTTCGAATACAAGCCCGGCAGTGCAGACAAAGGCGTGATTTATGTAACTCCGAGCGGTGTGGCGATCGTCACCGAATAACTCAAGCACTCTTTCCGGCGGGTTCGATTCCCGCCGCGGCAATAGATCCGAGTTGGATCGGAAGGAGAAAGGAGAAAGGCAATGGCAAACTTGGTCAAGGTAGATCGATCACTCCCGGTCGCATCGATGTCCGACATCGCGACTGCCGGGGAGTTGATCGCGCGCTCCGGGATTCTCGGGGCTCAGAATGCAGCGGAAGGGTTTCTGATCGCGGCGACATGCCACCAGACAGGGATGAGTTTTCTCGAATTCGCGGAGAACTATCACCTGGTCAAAGGCCGGATTACGAAGCGCGCAGACGCAATGCTGGCCTCGGCGAACCGAAACGGCTGGAAACACCGTATCATTGAGAGATCCCCGAACAAGGCGGCAATCGAACTCACTCGCGAGAAAGAAAAGCACGTTTTCGAACTGACCTGGGAAAACGCGCTCAATGAACCGTTCGTGTATCGCGGGGGGCCAGACGCGCAGATGGCCGAACTGCGCAAACCGATCGATCAGCGTCATCTCAAGGACAAGTACTCTACTCCTCGATCACGCATGCAAATGCTCTGGGCGAGAGTCGTGTCCGATGCGGTTCGCGCAGTCGATCCCAGCGCCAATCAGGGCACCTACGCGCCGGAAGAAGTCGAGGACTTTGTCATCGACGGTGAAGTTATCGATTCCCAGGAGCCGAAAACGATCACCAACATCGAGAATCGGATTGATGCACTCAATTCAGCCAACCCGAAGGCGCCGGTTACTGAGGGCGAAGTGATACCAGACCCCGCTCAAGCAGCAGAGCCGAATCCTTTCAATACTCTCAACATCGCTCAACCATCTCCGACTGGATTCGACTACTCCACATGCCCAATCCCTGGCCCGATGCAAGGGAAGAAATGGGAGGAAATGCCGATTGAACACCTCGGGATGGCCATCAATCTCAAGCATCCGATGATGGAGCCAGGTCACTACGAAGCGATTCGTGATGCTGCGAACTCCAAGGGGAGGGCAGCATGAACTCAAACACATCGATCGTGACACTGAATCAATCTCTCGAGCGCGAATCCAAGTGGCTTTCCGGGAAAGTGAAACTTCTTGATGACGCACGCGCAGTTATCCAGGTCAAATCTGATTCTGATCTCGAAACATCAAGCGCGGTTCAAACCAGAATCTCCAAACACATCAAAGCACTCGAAAAGCATCGCAAGGAGATCACCGAGCCGTTGGATGCGCTGAAGAAGCAGATTATGTCTCAGGAAAAGGAACTCCGTGCATCTCTCGAGACCGAACTCTCCCGACTGAAAGCGATGAACGATTCCTATGCGACACGGCGATTGGAAGAGCAGGAGGCTGCTGCTGCGAAAGCCAGAGAGGAATCGGCTCATGTTTCGATCGACATGCAGAAAACAGCGGAGTCAATCTTCGGCACAGGCGTTGAGTTTGATCCAGCATTCATCCCATCGATCCCAGACCCGGTGAAACCAACCACAGCGGCCGGTCGAACCGTTATCCGATGGGACTTCACGATCATCGATCCGCATCAGGTTCCTCGTGAATACCTCATGATCGATGAGTCCAAGATCCGAAAATTCCGGGACTACAAAACCCAGATGGGTGAGATCCCTGAGCTCCCGGGTGTGAAATTCACAAAAACAGTCAGCGTGGAATCGCGCTGAAATCGCGCATACGCGCAGGAGGTTATTATGGGAAGAGTATCTAACGCTCCGAAAACGGTTAAATTCCGCAGAGATGGGAACATCGAGGTCGTCATCGTCGATTTCGATCTTGCAGAGCCTCGGTTCTCGCAGGATGACCCCAATGCGTTCGACGTGTGCCTGAAGGTCAAGGCCATCGACAGCGAAGAATGCGATTGGTGGTACGGTGAGTATTCCAATGCCTACGGCAAAGGAAACCACAGTGACAAAACTCGGAAGGAGCTGACCACAGCCACACTTGAACGGATCGGGCTGAAGAATGGCGACCTGACCCAGCTGCCATCACTGATCGGATCCAAGACGATCGCATGGGTGAAGAAAACCGAAAAGGAAGATGGGAAGGTTTTCTACAATGTCGCCGGGCTCGGATCGAGCGGTGGCGAGGAACCCACCTCATTGTCCCCCGAGGAACTCAATCGGCGGTTTTCCGCGTTGCTTTCAGGGGCAGCACCGAAGCCGACATTCAACGGCGGGAATGGAAATGGCGCAACGACCAATCCATTTGTTGGTGGTGCCACTAGCAGCCAAATGATCAACCCGTTTCTGAACAACACAACATCGGTCCAGAGACCCCCATTCTAAACAATGATCCACGTCGTCATCGACACTCGCGAAAAACGTCCCTGGGCGTTCCCTCCTCATCTCGTAAGGGCTGAGATGGGAACGCTCAGAACCGGCGACTATGCGCTCAAGGGCGATATGCAATTCGCAATCGAGCGCAAGTCGCTGGATGACTTTCTCGGCACAATCTCGAGCGGTTGGGAACGATTCCTGCGCGAAATCGGGCGCATGGAAGGATCCGGATTCTGTGCCAAGGTCATCATCGTCGAAGGCAATTTTGAGCAGGTTTGTTTCACTGAAGTTGAAGACACACTGATCCATCCGGACCATCACCATCCGCAGATCACTCCGCAGTTTATCGCAAAACGCATCGCGGATCTGACGTTCCTAAATGTATCGGTTTTATTTTGTGGAAACTCCCAATACGCCGCCGGAATGGCATTGGCGATTCTGAGAGCACGTCATTATGAAATCATCGGACAAACTATCAGTCAAGGTCGAGCGCGTTCTATTCCCTCCTCGGCTGTCAGATAAGGACTGGTACATCCTCCAGACCGATCAGGGCATCGTGAAGGGGAACATGTCCTGGCGACCAGAGGAGAACGAGCGCCTGATTTTGGACGGTCAATGGTCTGCATACCGCGGCCAGAAAGAATTCAAGTTTCAGTCGGCCATGCCCGATATCCCGATCGATCCTCGAGATCAACTTAAATATGTCTGCGAACGCACGCGTGGGATTGGTTACGCGATCGAGCAGGCGATCTGGGACGCGAAGGGAGCTGAATGGCGATCGGTTACGGATCGAGACGTGAAAGCTCTGGGGAGAGGAGATCTCCTTGCGCGGTTCCAGGAAACGATCGACCTGGTGGAACGCGAAGCAGAGAAGACGCAGGTCATCGGGTGGCTCATGGGACACGGAGCCACGATTAAGATGGCGACTGCAGCCTGGGATATCTGGAAGAAGCAAACCATCGGAGTTGTCTCGACAAATCCGTATCGGTTGACTGAACTGCCTCATTACGGGTTCGTTCACGTCGACAATGGGATCCGGCAATCATTCGGGATCGGAAATGATGACCCCCGCAGGATCCGCGCAGGCGTCATCTATGCATTGCAGCAGCTCACTGAGCATGGGTCGACCGCGATCGACTGGAGCGCGCTCCGTGATGTATCCGTCAAACACCTCAATGGTATTCACCTTGAACTCATCGTCACGGCCATCGGAGAGATGTTCCAGGACGGAACCCTACGCGGTTTTAAGGGAACACAACGTATCGCACTCGGCCTGGACTATCAGAACGAACTGGAGATCTTCGACTATGTCGCCAAATCTGCAGCTTGATCGGAGCCAGCTCGATGCGGTTGAGCACGCCTGCAACCGGAAGTTCGGGATCATTACCGGTGGTGCCGGGACTGGAAAAACAACCATCATCAAAGAAATCGCCACACGAACACCGAATAGCGAGTTGTGTGCATTCGCGGGAAAGGCAGCGGCTCGCCTTCGAGAAGCGACTGGATTTCCATCAGCGACCATCCATCGCATGCTCCAGAGCAACGGCGATATCTTCATGCGAACATCACTGCAAGGACGATCCATCATTGTCGACGAGGCATCCATGGTCTCGGCGGATCTGATGGCAGAGATCATCAAACGGCAACCGGATCGATTAATCCTCGTCGGTGATCCATCTCAGCTCCCTCCAGTCGGCAAGGGACAACCGTTCCATGACATCCTTAAACTCTATCCCGGGATCGTAAAAACCCTTTCGACTTGTTACCGAAATCAGGAGGCTGTCTATCATGCAGCCTCGGAAATAAGAACAGGCACCGTTCCGGGCCATTCCTATAAATCGGAACGAGAGCAATGGAACATCATCGATTCCGGAAAGCCGGAGCACACGCAGCGCTTGATTCTCGATTGGGTCAGTCAGGGATACATCGATTTCGAACAGGACATCATCCTTTGTCCGAAGAACGGGGATTCGGATGATCAGCCCTGCACGGTCCGGAGCCTGAACAAGGAGATCCGCGAAATCGTCAACGATGCGAATTCGGACGATCGAATTCGGATCGGTGACCGCGTGATCAACACGAAGAACTTCTCTGAATTCGATGTATGGAACGGAACGACCGGAACGGTCCAAGCGATCGATGACGAGAATCAGATCTGGGTCAATCTTGATATCCCGGCGATCAAAGAGTACGACGAATCCAACCAACCCATATATACAGACTCAGTCCTGTTCGATCGTGAGATGAAGTCGCACCTCCAGCTCGCATATGCACTCACAGTCCACAAGTCTCAGGGATCCCAATACCGGCGGGTGATCTTTGTTGCTCTCGAGCGCGATTCATTCTCACTCCTGGACAGGTCGCTTATCTACACAGCAGTTACCCGCGCAAAAGAGCACTGCATCGTCGTCGGTCAATTAAAAGCTCTCCGCGATGGAATCAAAACGGTGCGAAACAAGACAACCGTGTTTCAAGAACTGGCATCGATGGTGACACAATGAAATTTTATTCGTTCGAAGAGATCAAAACCGCCTGTGATTGCTCGGAAATAGCACGGGCGATTGGTCTTCAGCTGAACAATCAAAATCGGTGTGCAGCGATCTGGCGTGGCGGCTCGAATGAAACATCCGTCACCATCAATCGCGATGGATGGCATGATTTCGCCACCAAGGAGTCCGGATCTGCGATCGACTTGGTCGCAATCGTTCTGTTCAACGGCGATCGTCAGCGCGCCCAGGAGTGGCTCGGTGACTATCTCCATCTCACACCGGCGATCGATAAACTCTCTCCAAATCCCTCGCAGGAAAAATACCGATATCACCAGCTACTTGATGAAGGATACTTGGAGAAAAACGTTTATGTATATGTCAACGAATCCGGAGCGCCCCTTCATCACACGATCCGGATGGAACACCCAGAGACGGGCGACAAACAATTCGTTCAGAGATCCGCGCTCGATGGCCGTTGGTCGCTAAACCATATCCGGACAGTCCTGTACAACCTCCCATCCATTATCGATTCGTCCTGGGTCGTAATCGTTGAAGGGGAGAAGGATGCCGACAACCTGATCTCTCTCGGCATCCCAGCAACAACAAATGCCATGGGCGCGCAGAAGTGGAAGCAGGAATACAGCGAGTCACTTCGTGGCAAGGATGTGATCATACTGCCGGATAACGACTCCCCAGGGCAAAACCACGCGAACCTCGTCGCCGGTCACCTTGTCAACATTGCTAAATCCATCCGTATCATCAAGTTATCAAGGATCCAAAAGGGTGATGTTTCTGATTGGCTTGAGCGAGAGGGTGGAACAAAGGAAAAGCTCCTCGAGATCATGTGTCGCGAGAAACCGATCGACACCCGGATCATCGATGAGCAGTTCCAGATCGCCCGAGCCAAAGAAGCGAACAAAACACCATTCAGAAACTATCTTTCAGAAATCGAGAACGACAGCGGTAGGAAGAAAGCGAAGCAAATCCCACGGCATATCAACGAGATGATCGAAGATGTATTCACCCGGTTCATCGGCTTCCCGAGGAGAGTCGGTGACGAACTATTTGATCGCGACAAAGACACCGGGGACATCAATTACATCCGAAACGTCCAGCAACTCTTCTCCTGGATTCAGCAGAAATCCAAACAACCTGTCGAATGGACACGGATCCTTGGATCTGTTTCACAGGAGCAGTTCTTCGAAGGTATCCGGTACGCAGCACCACGTTATGAAGCGATATCCTCTGTCCCAGATTGGCCCAAACGCGCTGATGTTTACTACCACCACGCGCCATTATCTGGTCCGTCTCCGGATCACCTGGTCTTCAATAAACTGGTCGATTTCTTCGCACCAATCTCATCCGAGTATCGGGTTCTTCTGAAAGCCTTCTTCGCTGCGCCACTTTACTACGAGTCATACATTCCTCGCCCGATGTGGATTATCGACTCTGAGACACCTGGTGCCGGGAAATCCACACTCGCAACGCGAGCTGCACTCCTCTATGGCGGTCCGGCGATCGAGATCAAAACCCGTGACTTCGCTCGCGACATGCAGGAGGTAACCAAACGCCTCGTGTCTGCCGAGGGGCGTCAGGCGAGGATGGTCCTGATTGACAACGTGATCGGCACATTCGCGTCAGAAGAGCTCTCGTCGATGGTCACAATGCCGTTTATATCCGGTCGTCCTCCGTACGGCAGGGGCGAAGAACGGCGACCCAATAACCTCACCTACGTGATCACCGCCAACAATGCGTCGATCGACAACGACCTTGCGATTCGATCCTTTTTTATCCGACTCAAATCTCTCGAGAACTACGAGGAGACCTGGGCCCGGGACTTGACCAATTACATTTACAAATGCCGAAACCAGATCATGTCGGACATCGTCGACATCCTGAACAATCCAAAGCAGTTCAACGAGAAACCTTTCACGCGTTTCCCAGAATTTGAAACGATGATTCTTCGCCCGATGTGTGCAGATCAGGATGAATATATACGCGTGATCGAAACGATCGCTGAATCCCGGGCGATGGCAAACATAGAAGAAGAGTGGGGGAAATCGATCGATGATCTCCTCCTTAACAAACTCGGCGAGTTCCAGATTCCACGATCAGAATCGGTCTGGATACGGTCACAGGTCGTAGAAGACTGGATCAAACGAACACTTCCGAACTGCAGAAATCCTGTTCAATTAGTGCGGAATCTGGCGCGCTCAGGACACTGTAAAAGCATCGATCCAGCGATCCAGATTTACCCAGTTCACGGAGAATTGCGTCGACGGGGACTGCTCTTCATTGGTGCGAACGGGAGCAAAAAACCGAACATCATTATCGGCAAAGTGGATGAAAGGATCAAAATCATTCAGCTTAACAGGGAACATCAAGAATGAATCACAAAAAACGCTATTCGCTATCTTTTCTCCGCAAGACCCGTGTTACCCGTGGCACCCGTGGCAGACACAAAACACATTCGTTATCTTTTCCGCGCATTGCCCGTGTAACCCGTGTTGTACACGCCCAAATCATGCCTGACACGGGGTACACGGCTTTTTCTGTACTGAGTACCCCTTACACGATTATGCCCCCTTTATACCGATCCCACAGCTACCTTTATTATTTAGCTGTGTACCCTGTGTACTCTGTGTACTACTTTATTATATATATAGTTACAGAACTACATAGGTTGTGTACAGGCCGTGTCAGGCCGTGTTATCTCTATACCGACAAGGAAGGGAGCAGTTTTCCACAATGAAATCAGCGCGCCTCGGAAACATCGTAGTCTCGTTCAACGAATCAAATCACACATACACTGACAACCTTGGCAGAAAATACATCTCGGTCACAACTCTAATCAACTCTCAATTCCAGAAATTCGACACCGAAGCACACGCAGTAAGGGTTGCCATCCGAGAAGGAGTCTCCAAGGAGGAAGTCATCGCAAGGTGGAAGCAAAAAGGCGAGGAGACACGAGATCTGGGCACGCGTGCTCATAAACTCGCCGAGTCGATTTTCCTGCGCACTCCTCTCCCGGTTCCCGATTCTGACCAGGAACGAAGGCTGTTTGCGATGATTTGGGATGCCTGCTCGAAGCTTCGTGATATGTGGGTATTCCACGAAGCGGAGATGATCGTGTTCGATCCTGAGTACCTCATCGCGGGCCAGATCGATCTCATGATGATTGAACCGGGAAACACTGAAAAGATCGGGATCAATTGGATCACGGATTGGAAGACATGCGAATCACTCACCGATGATTCTTACGGCAAGTTCGGCCTTCCACCGATCTCCCACTACCGTGATTCGAAAATTTCAAAATACACGCTGCAGGTCCGCATCTACGAATGGATGTTCCGGAAGATGTGTGGGCATCCACTGACCAGCCAGGGAATGACGGATTGCGGGATCATCCATGTGCATCACTCCCTTTCGGCTCCGAGATGGATTTCGGTCGAGAGGGTTGATCGGGAAATCGAACTGATCATGCAGCATCGGAAACAGCAGATTGGAGGACAAACATGGGCATCGTGAAGAAGATCATTCTGGCCATCCTGTTCGCGCTGCTAGCGGTCATTGGCCTTGCGGGGGATGAGGCGATGGAGCGCTTGATGGACAAGATCCAATCGCTCCCGGTGTGCTACTGGGAGGGGATCATTTACGGCATCGTTTTCGTTCTTGGCATGGGTTATGTGCTGACATTCATCGAGAAACGCGATCGACCCAGCCACAAGTGTGGTTGCCCGGTGGTTGATCGAGAAAAACAGAACGCAACTCGGGTGCTGGACCCGAACATGAGAAACAACAACACAATCGATACGCCTAATGCTGTGGCAAGCATTACCGCACGAACCGGGCGTGCGGTATTCCCTGAGTAATAAGTGATCTGCAATTGCGAACAGGACACACAAACTATGCACGCGAGGCCGCTCCATAACTTATTGAAATATAAGGTCTTTTTCCTTGATGAGTTCCGACCGTCACGGCTGAATGAAGCTGTCGATGGAACGACACCAACCAAGGAGGAAGAGATGGAACAGCGAAACGAAACAACAAGAACACCGAGACAGATTCAGGTTCCCAACACCAGAGCATTCGAGATCACCTTCGGGATCGAGATCGAATGCCTCCTGCCGACCGGAACAGTTCGCGCAGGCGCTTACCACGCCGGGCGCGAATTGGGCGGCCGATTCCCCACCGGATGGAATGCACAGAAGGATTCGAGCCTGAGCACCACACTGCGCGGATACGAAGGAGTCGAGATTGTAAGCCCGATTCTGAAGGGCACAGACGGCATCGAGCAGGTCAAGAAGGTGGCCGACCTTCTCAACGAACTGGGAGCTCGGGTAAACAAGACCTGCGGATTCCATGTTCACGTAGGAGTTCGCAGCATCGCTGGACACGATTACGACCAGGTTGCGGATTTTGTCCGCAGGCTCCTCAAACTGACCGCGCAGCACGAGATGGCCTTCTACGGCGCCTCCGGATCCGAGAGCAGATATACCAGCCGATACTGCGGCAGCATCGCGAAGGGCAAATGGGCGGCTCGGAAAGACGGCGCACTCGCGAAGAAGAACCTGAACGCGGAAGAGTTGAGACTCGCCGCTGCCGGCATCGATCGATACCAGCTTCTGAATGTAGCCCCGGTTTTCGACTCGCGGAAAACGGTAGAGTTCCGAGTCTTCTCCGGAACAACCAGCGCGATCAAGATGACGGGATACATCCAGATGGCACTGGCTGCCGCCTCCAGGGCGATGGACAACGACACCGGCTTCGACGCGATCAGCACCAAATACGCCGGAGGCGGATCGGCCGGAGCGATGAAGAGATTCTTCTACCTGATGGGTTGGACCCGAGGCCGCAAGGACTACTACCAGCCAGAATGCAAAGTCGAAGGATGGATCGACGACATGGGAAACCTGAAGGCGACTAAAAAAGAACTCATGCGCCTGGCTCGCAAGTTCGACGAGCAGGTGAGGCAATAGAAACGAGATTGGCAGGGGCGGGGTAAAACCCGCTCCTGCAGATGAAGAAGGGACGATGAACCAAGTTGTTGTTGACATGTTCTGCGGAGCTGGAGGCGAATCTGTCGGAATCAAAGCTGCCATGCCAAAGATCGAGTTGCACGCGATCAACCATTGGGAGCGTGCGATCGAAACTCATGCCGCCAACTTTCCGGATGCCTGCCATCACTGTGAGACGATTGAGCGTTTGGATCCGGTGAAGACGGTGTCGGGGCAGAAGGTCGCATTACTATGGGCAAGCCCAGAGTGTACGCATCATTCGAATGCAAGAGGCGGTCGACCCCGATCTGATCAATCCCGGGCAAGTGCATGGCTCGTCTTGAAGTGGATGCAGGAACTCTACGCAGAGCGCGTCATTATCGAAAACGTCCGAGAGTTCCTCGACTGGGGACCGCTCGATCAGAACGGCAAGGTAATCCAGAATCGAAAAGGCTTCACCTATCGAGCTTTCATCCAGGCGATCAAGAGTCTCGGATATCGTGTCGATGCGCGTGTCCTTTGCGCTGCGGACTACGGGACTCCGACGACGCGCCAACGCCTCTTCATCCAGGCGGTCCGAGGTCGCAAGAAGATCATCTGGCCAGAGCCGCGATACTCCGAGAAACCGAACCTGTTCACAAAACAGAAATGGATTCCTGCACGAGACATCATCGACTGGTCAGTTCCGGGCACCTCGATTTTTGACCGTAAGCGACCGCTTGCACCAGCGACATTGCGCAGAATTGAAGATGGGATTCGCCGATACTGGGGAGAGTGGGCTGCACCATTCCTTGTGATCCTACGCGGAACGAGTTCGACCAGATCGATTGATCTGCCGGCACCAGCGGTGACAGCCGGTGGCGGACATCTTGGGATTGTCGAGCCGTTCATCGTTCAATCGGAGCATGGGATCCGGAACAACAAGATCGAAAATCCAATGCCGACCGTGACATGCAGCTCCAGGGGGTTCGGGTTAGTTGAGCCTTTCATACTCCATCAAATGACTCCGGGGCGACCTCGCAAGGTGGATGAACCTCTTCCGACCGTGACAGCTGCTTCTGGTCATGCACTCGTCCAGCCATTCCTCGTCAAGTACTACGGTAATTCGCGATCCGGCTCGATTCTTGAGCCAATCGACACCGTTACATGCAAGGAACGGTTCGGATTGGTCGACTCGGATCCAGTGAACCTGGACATTCGATTCCGAATGCTTCTTCCGCATGAACTCGCAGCGGCGCAAGGGTTTCCTCGCGATTACGTTTTTACTGGAAACAAGACCGAGCAAGTTCGCCAGATCGGGAACGCTGTCTGTCCTCAGATCGCTGAGGCTTTGATTCGGGAGACAACATGAGCAACGATTACATTTCAACCGGCAAGGCGGCAAGGCGCCTGGGAATCCATCAGGACACTGTTCGGAAGCTGTTCAGAGAAAAAGTGCTCGACGGTTACCGAATCACCACCAATGTGCATGCCGGAACATATCGCATTATGATAGCTGTCCAGAGCATCGAGCATTTCGTAAAAAGGCAGAACATCGAGAAGTAAACAATGCCGCCACGTTACCTCTCTCCAAAACAAGCAGCCGAACACACTGGTTACAGTGTGGACTACCTGTTGCGGCACAAGAGCGAATTCGGGTATGTTCCAGGCAGGCCGATCAAAATTGATATCCGGGATCTGGATGCCTGGATGGACCGGAGGAAACGTCATGGGAGAGAAGACGGGGAAGATCAGATTCAGACCGGACAGAAACAGGTGGGAGCTCGACATCCATCTGGATGGTCAGAGGATAAAACGCCTCTTTCCTTCGAAGTCACTCGCGATGGAAAAGTTATCCGAATTGCGAAGAATGAAAGGGCTTGTCGAGTCTGACCTGGATCTTCCATTCAAACTTCCGAAGAAGCAGTCACAAGTCGCATTCAATACTCTCGTGTCAAAATTCCTGACTATCAGGGAAAGTTCTCACACGAAGCAAACGTTCGCCCGAGAACTATCCATTGTCACAAATCATCTCGCGCCATTCTTCAGGGACATCCTGGTTTCTGATATCCGTATCGAACACATCGATCGGTACAAAACCGAACGGCTCTCTGACAAGATTTCACCAGCGACGGTCAGGAAAGAACTGAACGTGCTGAGTGCCATCATGACCATGGCCGTGAAATACCGATATCTCGAGCACAACATTCTGAGGGATGCCGATCGCATCCGCATTCCAGATCGAGATCCGATTTTCTTGAATCCCGAGCAGGCTCATTCGTTCCTCTCATGCTGCAGTCAGGACTTCCTTCCACTCGCCATGACCTATCTGTACTGCGGACTCCGGAGAGATGAAGCGTTCAATCTGACCTGGGATGATGTCAACTTCGAACAGAATGAACTGACGATTCGCGCAGCTACCTCCAAGACAAAGAGAGCACGCACGATTCCGATTCATCCGGATCTGAAAACCGAATTGATGAAACAGAAACTCCGGATCGGCGAATCAAAGTTCGTGTTCCCAGGACAATACGGGAAGAAGAGAATCACATGCCAGCACGCGTTTCAAAAAGCGAAGGCCAAAGCAAAACTCAGTAAGAGGCTCAGACTCCATGACCTGAGACACACATGGGCAAGCAACTGTCTGATGTCAGGAATCGATCCAATGACCGTGAAGGAATGGGGTGGCTGGAGCTCGATCAAACTGCTCGACATTTATGGTCATCCGGATCGGAGAAGAGACGGTGAGAAAATCAACCGTCTGAATTATTTTGGTCCCCAAAACGTCCCCAAAAATGAATCAGGCGTGATCTCTCACGCCTAAGTCATTGATTTCTATGAAGCGTCCCCAGCGGGATTCGAACCCGCGTCGCGGCCGTGAAAGAACCCAT
>CAYYMM010000112.1:0-14086 GCA_964472395.1 uncultured bacterium
TTAGCCTGTGTCGTCCACTGAAACAGGCGCGTGGTTTTCCCCTGCCGCACCGGGCCAGTCAACATGTAAATAGTTCCGCTCATTCAATCCCTTTGCGATGCCTGATGACTGGATGTGCTTTCACAATCGGAGTCTTTGCGGGTGGGTATATACGGTGAATTCATCGGTTCGGGCAAATCCAAGCAGAGTAATCCCGACACGTTGAGCGAATTCGAGTGCCTGCAATGTCGGTGCACCTCGGGCGATCAGAATCAGAATCCCAGCGGCATGCGCTTTCTCTGCGATTTCGAGGGATGTCCGTCCCGTGCGAACCAGTATAACCTGATTTAGGTTGAGCTCATCCATCAGCGCTTTTCCAATGACCTTGTCGACCGCATTATGCCTTGCGACATCCTCATAAAAAAACAACGGGCCATTTCGGGGGTCGTACAATCCTGCGGCATGCACACCGCCACTTTCGCGAAACACAATTGAACACTCCGCAATCCAGCGACTTGCTGTACGCACTACAGATGCATCCAGAGACATAGAAGAGTCAGGGATGGCGTTTTGCGCATCAGAAGAGGGTGTCACCATCATGGTGGCCTTGTAAACAACGGGATCGTATTGCCAATCGTGGACCTGGGAAGCAGATCGAATGAATCCAGATGTAAACAGGTAGCCTATCGTCAGTTCTTTCAGAGAAAGAGGGGATGAAAACAGGGTCACGATTTTTTGGTCATTTGCGATGATCGTGAATGGGCATTCACGGGCCAAACTACAGGTGATCGTTTCGGATCCCGAAGCATCGGTCCAGCGAATCGCCGAACTCGTTCCGGTTAAAGATAAGGTCCCGTTTTTCATGGAGAACAGACTGGCTCGAGCGAGTCTAAAACACCTCCGGGTAACCGATATCAATGAAGATGCTTTCAAGTCGGTGCTTGTGTGTCAGTTCCATGTTCGCAAGGTTATCGAACATTTGTCGGGTGTCTGCAGTGGACGAGACTTCGGAGAGAGAGCGATAAAAATCGACTGCCTGCTGTTCTTTTTTCATTGCGAGCGCGATCGCGTCTTTGGGTTTCATCTCGGTTGAGAGTGTCGGCATATCTTCCGATTCGGCGATTTTCCAATCAGCCGAAGGTGGCGCGATTTTCATGATCTCGACAGGATTCATCCGGAATCGCTCCAGCAATTCAAAATGCCCTTTTTCCTCCTTTGCGAGTTGTAAAAAGACGTCTTTTACGTTGGGATCCGATACTTTTCTCGCCGCGTCCGAATAGAACTCGTAGGCTTCTGTCTCTCTCTGAGTCGCAATTACGAATAGCTTCTCGATATCAAATGGATTGATCATGTTTCCTCCTCACGGAATCGTAAGTTCCGAATACGGGACGCGACCGATCTGATCATGAATCGGATCGGCCGCCTCCCGGCATCATGAATTGTCAGGGGCGTGCCTGACGGCGGATACCGACTCCGAGCAGTTCCCCATCCGATACTTTTTCGATCCGGATGGCGCATGCTTTGTATTCGGCTGTTTCGGTCACACTATCGAAGCGATCGATGGTTAAAACATTGGCACAGGCCTCTGAGAAATGAAATGCACACCAGGCAACGCCCGGTGCTGAACGATCGGTCACCCATGCTTTCAGGACGATCGAGCCTCGTCGACTGATCGCCTTGACAGTGTCGCCCGTGCGGATACCGAGTTTCTCGGCGTCTTCAGGGCTGATTTCGAGCAATTCTTCACCGAAGATATTGTCGAACCCATTGCTGTTCCGTGTCTGGGTACCGCTATGGTAATGCCATAACCTGCGGCCTGTCGAGAGAACGATCGGGTATTCGCTGTCGGGTGGTTCGGCCTGCGGGATCCATTTCGTTGGCGAGAAGAGACCCTTGCCGCGTGTAAACTTACCTTCCCGATGCAGGAAGCCAGTTCCGGGATGCTCGAGTGTCGGACAGGGCCATTGAAGTCCGATATTGTCGATTCTTTCCCACGTGATCCCGGCATAGGATGTTGCTGTTTTCCTCATGTCTTCCCAGACAGCATTCGCCGAATGGAAGCCCAGATCCTTACCCAGTCGTTTTCCCAGTTCCTGCATCACCCACCAGTGTGACCGAGCTTCCCCCGGAGGAGTCAGCGCCCGGCGTACGCGTTGAACACGACGTTCTGTGTTTGAAAAGGTTCCATCCTCTTCACCCCATGCGGTATCCGGGAAGATGACATCGGCGTAGGGAGTTGTGAGATTCGGGAAGATGTCGCAGACAATAAAGAATTCAAGCGCTTCGACTTCTTTGATGGTATGTGCCATATGGGGTTCGGTTTGAATCGTGTTATCGCCGACGCAGTACAGAATCCTGGTGCCTCCATCGAGTGCTTTTCGCAGCATGGTCGGCATCTTGTAACCCGGCTTCTGGGGAAGTGATTCAACACCCCAGGCTTTGGCCATTTTCTCGGATACAGCCGGGTTATCCACCGGTTGATAATTGTGATAGACGTTGGGTAATGCACCCATATCGCACGCACCTTGCACATTGTTCTGCCCGCGCAGGGGGTTCAGACCTGCAGCAAACTTCCCGATGTTTCCCAGAACCATCTGAAGGTTCGCCAGCGTTTTGACATTGTCCGTTCCGCAGATATGCTCGGTGATACCCAGCGTGTAGCAGACGCTGGCAGATTCGGCTTCGCCCAGAATCCGAGCGACCTGTTTCATGGTTTCGACCGGAACACCACAAATCTCAGACGCAGTTTCAACCGGGTAATCCTTGACGGATTCCCGGATCAGATCCGGATTCTCAGTGCAGTTGAGTAAAAACTCCTCCCGTGCCCATCCGTTTTTGAAGATCTCATGGATCAACCCGTTGATGTAGGCGATGTCCGTCCCGACCTTGTGCTGGACATGCAGCGTTGCCCATCGCGTCAGGTCCGTCTTCCGGGGATCGTTTACGATCAGTGTCGAGCCGTTCTTTACGGCTCTTTTCATATAATAGGAGATGACCGGATGAGCTTCGGTCGTGTTTGATCCGATCACGAAGAGCACCTTCGCGTATTGAATCTCTTCGATTGCATTGGTCATCGCGCCGCTTCCGAATGATGTCGCCAGACCGGCGACAGTGGGAGCGTGTCAGGTACGTGCGCAGTGGTCGACATTATTCGTTCCGACGACCACTCTCGTAAACTTCTGTATGGCATAGTTGTTTTCGTTTGTAATGCGCCCAGAACCGAATGCTGAGAAAGTATCGGGGCCGTGCTTGCCGACGATGGACCGGATCCGGTCGGCTGTATAATCCAGAGCTTCGTCCCATGAGACACGGACATGCTGCCCGTTTTTCTTGATCATGGGATATTTGAGTCTGTCCTCGTGAGATGGAAACTCGTATGCATACCTTCCCTTCACACAGAGCATGCCCTGATTGGGGGAAACTTCGCGCCCGGTTACCCGCACGATACGGTTTTTAGTCCGATCCACATGCAATGTGGTCTGACAACCGACACCGCAGTATGGGCAGGTTGTATTGACTTTTTCCAGTTCCCAGAACCGACCTTGTCCATGAGCCTTCTTGTCGCTCAGGGCGCCGGTCGGACACAACTGAACACACTCGCCACATTGCACACAACTCGACGACCCCATCGGCAGGTCGTCATCGGCGATGATCTCAGTTGACCCGGAACGGAATCCGAATCCGAGCACCTCGTTGATGACGGTTTTATTGCATCCCGCCACACAGCGTCCGCACGAGATACATTTTCCGTTGTCTTTCGAAATGAATTCAGAGGAGATATCCGATTTGAATTCCTCATCGATGCGAAATGTCGGGCGTTCGATCCCAAGATAGTATGCAGCCTGTTGCAATTCGCAATCGCCGTTCTGTTCACACGAAAGGCAATCATGATGCCCGCTGGACAGGAGCAGATCGATCACGAGACGTTGGGCTGCCAAAACACGAGGCGAGTTCGAAACGACCTTCATCCCTTCTCGGACTGACACCGTGCAGGATGTCTGCAATCCCCTCATGCCCTCGACTTCCACCAGGCAGGCCCGGCATTTTCCTGCCGGTCCCGTTTTATGGTGGTAACAAAGAGAGGGGATATATACCCCGCATCGCTTTGCCGCTTCGAGAACCGTCAATCCATCCGGCACCTCGAACATTTGATTATTCAATGTTAATTTCATGCCTCATCCCTTCCTTAAGGTTGATTGATACTACCGAATCAACGATTCGAATTCATGCCGGAATTTGCGTATCATGGCCCGTATCGGCATGCCCCAGGCATCACCCGTCGGACATAACGTACTTCCGATCACGGTGTCACAGATGTTCAGGATCGTATCGATATCTTCTATTTTCCCCTGTCCATCCACGATCCCTTTGAGAAGGCGTTTGACGACCAGAGAGCCTTCGCGGCATGGTGTGCATTGTCCGCATGATTCATGTGCGTAAAACCGGATCGACCGCAGTGCGACTCGGGGGATCGAAACCGATTCGTTCATGACCATGATGCCCCCGGAGCCCAGCATGGTCTCGGCCTTGATGCAGGAATCATAATCAAGCTTAAGTGTTTCGGCTTCGGATGCAGTCAAAATCGGAACGGATAAACCGCCCACAATGACAGCCTTGAGCTGACCTTTGACTCCGCCTGCAGCCGCCAGAACGGTCGACAACGGTGTACCCAGCGGATACTCATAGACTCCCGGCCTGTTCACCATCCCGGATACGCCGAAAAGCTTGGGTCCATAATTGCCGAGTGTACCGATGCTTCGGAATGCCTCAGCTCCATGTTCCACGACGTAGGGGATACACGACAGTGTTTCGACATTGTTGACGATGGTGGGGCATCCGTACAGACCGACGTTGGCCGGGAACGGTGGTTTGATCCTGGGGCAGCCGCGACTCCCCTCGAGTGACTCGATCAGGGCGGTTTCTTCTCCGCATTCATAAGAGCCCTTGCCCCGATGCACGACAATATCCAGTGATCCCAAGAGCCCTGCGGCTTTTGCCTCCGCGATGGCACCTTCCAGAATCCGGGCGATCCATTCAAACTCACCGCGGATATAAATGAATGCTTTTCGGGATCCGATTGTGTGAGCGGCGATTGACATCCCCTCGATCAACAGATGCGGGTCATACTGCATAATCTGCCGATCCTTGAATGTCCCCGGTTCTCCCTCATCCGCATTGCAGATCAGATAGACCGGCCGCGGATCGTTTTTAGGTAAAAATCCCCATTTCATACCCGCGGGGAAACCTGCTCCACCACGACCTCTCACGGTTGCATGTTTGACGAGATCGAGTAACTCGCCAGGTGGAATCGTCAAAGCCTTGCTCAGAGCCTGATATCCGCCACGGCCCCGATAGACCTCCAGTTTATGGGCGTTTACCGTTCCTCGATTCTTCAGTAAAACGGAACACTCGGTGCCGTAACACGATTCGTCCACAGATTCCGGCAGAATGCCTTTCCTCAGGTCAGCAATCAATGCATCCGTTCTCTCTGTCGTCATGTTCTCATAGTAAACATCGTTGACCATGATGACCGGACACGTGCCGCACGATCCGAGGTCTTCCACTTCGGACAAAGAAAACAGACCATCCGCTGTCGTTTCACCGACCCGTATCCCCAGAATCTGCTCGAGATGCATTAGAATCGCTTCAGCTCCGGACAGATAGGCCGGGATGTTCGTATCGACACAAAGATGGTATTTGCCGACCGGACGGATGTTGTACATCGAATAATACGTCGCGACCCCATAGGCCTTCGCGTATGTCACTCCGATGAGTTCAGCCACATCACGAATCATGTCCTTGGTGAGATAGTTGTTGTTTTCCCGTTGCGCCAAATCCAAGGCCGGCATCAGAGCCGATTCTCGTTCGGGATACGCAGCCGCTTTTTGCTGGATTGCTTCAATTGTTGATTGTTTCAGCATGTGTGTTACCTCGTTCACCCGTTACTTCAAAATGTCTCGAACGGCAGCTAACAGCTTTGCGGGCTCGGTTGGCTTGTCGAGAAACTTCCGGCTGGGGATCGGACTTTGCGAGATGCTCTGAAAGGAAGCCTGCATGTAGTTTTCATAGCTTGAAAGAGATGTCTGAAAGATAATCGGGATATCTCTGGTCGAGGAATCCGCTTGCAGTTCAGACGCGAAATCGAATCCTTCCGTGTCCGTTTCCATCATCACATCCAGTAAAATCAAATCGGGTTTCGATTCGGAAATTTTCAGGTGTCCCTCCTTCTTGTTTCCAGCGGTCAACACCTTGTACCCGTTGGCCTCGAGGGTGTATCGGAGCAGTTCAATCTGATCCGGGTCATCATCCACAATCAGAATTTTATAAGACATGAGCTTCCTCCTTCGATTGGATTTCCATTCGATTCTTCCAGTCACTAAAACCTATAGCATTTGCCTCAGGGTGTCAAATCAAAGGCCCGTTTTCCGGATGCCGGATTCGCTTCCAGCACCCTTCCGCAGCCTCCCGCCGCGACCACCAGCTTGACGCCTTTGAGGGACCCTCCAGCGCAATCTCAAGTGGCACCAGCAACCCGCGGAGCGCTTTTGCAGAACTGAAAACGACCAATGTGAGCACAATCGCGGCATTGAACGGAAGTGCGAGAACGGGGATTCCTGAATCAGCCATCCCGGAGGCGAAACAGGGCCAGATAACGGACATGCCGACCGTCAGTCCCCCGACCCAGATCAATGACCACCGATTCAAAATGATATACTGCCCCGCAAGCGCCATGACCATTGCCATCAGATTGTAGACGAAGTCGATATCAACAATCGCAACGGAAAACACTGATCGAACCAGCATTCCTGCACCCAGCGCAACGGCTACCCAAAGGGCAGATGCACGTGAAAACATGCAGATCCCCAGGAAGAGGAAACCCCAGGCAAGCAGTTGTCTCAGGTTGATGAACCATACCGATCGTCCCGCTCGTGCCGCAAGAAAAGCATGAATGGCATCGATCCGGTCGGTCGGGGAATGCCCGGAAAACGCCATTGCTCGGCTCAGCCCATCCCATGTGTCCGGAAAGAACGGACACCAGATCGCAGCGTTCCGAAATGCGCGCAGCGATTCCATCGTATCTCCCCGTTGATACGCGATCCAGCCGAGTCCGTTCCAGGCGTCGCCCATCGTCGGATCGATCCGCAACGCCTCCCTGAACGCTCGTTCCGCCGTCACGGAATCATTTTGAGATAAGGCCGCCCATCCCAGTCCATCCTGTGCGTCGGCGAGATGCGGCAGTTCATGGATAGCCATCGCAAATGCACGCTGCGCGCCGTCGAAATCGCTTTGTCTGAATCGCGCCCAGCCAATGCCGGATTCCCGATACGCAGTGATTCGCCGATTCATCGGAGCGATCTCTGCGAAGGCCTTTTCCGCCTCCATCGGTCGATCGGTCAGATAAAAATGCCACCCACGAGCGAAATTCCGGTCGTACATGCCCCCGAGAATCAGACAGGGAATCGTTGCATAGACGATGATGAGATATGGAATTGAAAAGGGGGCGAGATGCGGATGTTTCCTGCGCAGAAATCCGAGAATGGGCACCAATGCGGCGGAGGAGAGCGCAGCGCCGATCACCGTAAGACTGATTTGCCACATCGGCGCAACCTGGGGAAACAGGATCCACGAGTATCCGATCAGCGCACCGTTCACTCCGGGCAATCCCCGCGTGACCATCCGGCGCACCGGTCCCCGGAACCAAAACGGCCAGGAAGCGACAACCGATCCGAGCACGGCCAGGCCGGCAGCCGTCGGAGCGATCAAGGTCAGAGCGATCAGAAACGCGATCCCGCTCCGGATCGTGTTGCTCAGGAACAACTGGGCGAACGAGATGGGGACCGAGCCTAGCCAACGCCTCAGGATCCGGTCGTTCATGCATTCCTCCCCGGCCGTGAAATCACCAGCGGAATTTTATGATGACCCGGCTCGGGTTCGATGGTGTCAACCCGGTTCACTTCGCAGGTCACCTTATACCGCAGGGTTCGGGTAAACTCACCGACGATAAATGGCTCCAGTTCTCCGAATTCGACCCGGTCGCATCGGTGGTTCATGACAACCCGAACTTCAAACCGCATCACGTCGTGCTGGATGATTTGATAGGCGTCGACTGCCGGATGATTCGCCGGTATGTTGGTCAGAGCATACGGCGACATCCACGAGCCGTCCTTGAGCAGGATCGAGTCGACCTGCCTGCCCTGGATCCCTCGGATGTGCCGGAGTGGACTACCACATTTGCAGGGAACCTCCGAGGGGCTAAGAATGTCTCCAAGTCCCGAATATCGGATGATCGGAGTGGCGCGATTGACGAGATCCGTCACGAGCAGGCGTGCATCATGTCCCCGGTTCGAATCATCACCTGGGAGTTCGATGAACAGATTGTGCTCGGCCAAATGGAAGCCGCCGTGAGACGGGCATTCGAAACCCATGAATCCAGCTTCGGTCGATGTATATGTTTCGATCACATGGGCCTCAGGAAATGCCTGTCTGATCGCGGTCCGAGCGCTTTCATCGAGCATTTCCGAGGTCAGATGGATCAAGCGCATGTATCTCCCGATTTCGCCTCGATCGATCATGTATCGCGCGATATTGCGCACGGTCCCGGGATAACTCGATAGATACTCCGGTTCGAGTTCACGCAGTGCTTCCACGAGAATGGAAGTATGTCCGAAAGTCGGGAGGAATCGATCCTCCATGACGGTTGTGCGCAGTTGATCGGCAATCAGATAATCGATGTTATGAGGTTTCGAATCGAGAATGAACAATACGTTGGTGAGGGGATTCGCGTCACACCACCGATAATAGAGGAGCGTGTTGACGGCGGTGAACCACTCGAGCGCTTCCCGGCTCACGAACAACCCAACCGGTTCACCGGTCGATCCGGATGTCTGCACGAAAGAAGATATGGCGTTGTCACCTTCTGATGCCAGCGTTGCGCGTGTCGCACTCCGGAGTTCCTCTTTCATCAGTATCGGAATCCGTGCGAAATCGTTTCTCGAACACAGGGTTCCAGGATCGAATCCGGCTCGTTCGTACTTCTCCCGATAAAACGGAATTCGGTGAAACGCGAAACGTACCAGTTCGATAACGGAAGACTCATGCCAGTCGCGGATTTGCTTTTCGGACCATTTCTGTCTTTCGAGCACGCGATCGAGGGCGTCGTGGAGACGCGAGGAGCGAGCCTTCAACTCCGAAGAACCCAGCGCGTCCGGGAAAAATGCTTCTCTGCCCGTTGTTCTCGACATCGTTCCACTCATATGGCTATAATCTCTCTCTCGACTGCACGCTGAGATCGACGACGCAGTCGATTCCAAAGGAATCATATCATGGCCAGCGATGATACGCCCGATACTGAACTGTTGACCCGCATCCGGAAGGACGATCGCGACGCATTTCTCAATTTTGCGAACCGCTATGCTCCCATTGTGTTTCGATTTCTCAGACCCTATGTCGGTGATCATACACGAGCTGCCTGGATCACGGAACTCGTTATCGCCCGGTTCCTCGTCAGACTGAAACAGACCGATGTGGCTTCGGTTGAAACGTTGTTTGAGTCAGTCACGTCTCTGGTGCGAGCCGGTCTGTCGGATTCACCCGGTACCGGTCTTTCATCGAAACAACTAAAAATCCTCGAATCTCTCGCATCGCTCCCGCTTCAGTCCCGAATCATCATCGAAATGATCCATTTCGAAGGTGCTTCACCCGACATCGTCTGCCGTCGACTCGATGTCTCGAAACGGGAGGTGGCCGTTGCGCTGTCTTCGATGATGCCAGTCGAGGCCCCCGTCCTCAGGAGATCAAACAATGAACCACACTCCTCCCGGTCAGCCGGAAAACCCCCTGGCAAGCGTCCGGGGTCTGAAACCCGGCGGTACTACCACGATTCGAATCGAGACAGTCGCCGCAGGCATTGATACGGATTCATCGCTTTCATGTCGACTCGACTTCCAGCCCGTGCTGCGCCGTAAATCTCAATCAAAGCTGCTCGAATTTCGGCCCGGATCATCGATCCCCTCTCCGAGGATCGTCAGAAAGCGAACCTATGAACGCACCTAACTGCCAATCCCTGGGCGATATCTCCAGGAAATGCCCGAAAATCGGGATTGACCGGATGCCCACTTTCGGTGACCTCGTTTGTCTTAAAGGTGATCCCTTCAACATCGGTTCGTATTCTCCCGGCTCGGAGTATACCGCCGGCGATTACGACATGCCGGACGGGAACCTCTCCCAGATCCTTCGTGGGCGAACGCGCGGCCCAATCACATATCGGGGATTCCGATGTGTCGAGATCATCGAAGATCAGTATTCGCCAACCGGAGAGCCGCTCATGCGGATTCGCCGGATCGTTCATCCCGATGAACGGATCGCCCGCACGCTGCTGACCATGACCAGGCGAATGGACGGGACAGGTTTGATCGAACGGAACGAGATTGAATTGCCGACGGAAATCGGCGCACGGTTTCGATGGCGCGTCGTCGAGACCGATTGTGAGACGGACCCGAAGAGTGTTGCCGGAATCCAGACAGTCGACGGATTGTTCCGTGTCCATATCGGAAAGAAAACATCGGAATGCCTCCGGTGGATCCGCACTCGATCAGCCGGCGTGGGGGAGATGGAAGAGGCTGAGGAGGTTTTCATCGCGTGCGATTCGGGGTTGACAATCCTGATCCGCCATTACATTGGCCGCGGATGGCCCAATCTCGACGATTTCAAGAAATGCCCGAAGATCGAAATGGCCGGGAACATCTACTATTTGTGGTATGTTCGTCGGATTCTGCATGAATCGGGACCCGAAAGCGTCAATTCGACCCGACTCCCGATTGAAACCACTGCTGAAGATGCAAAATGACATCCAGTGTGTTGGAATCCTGAGCGATCCGCAGGATCTCATAGCGCGACACCCGGATTGCCGGTTCGCTCGATTCGAATGCATCCAGCACTTCCCCCAGACGACCGGCTTCGACCGGTGATATCCTCAGCCGGATCTCTTCAACACGAATCGAACGAATGATGCGCGGGGTCTGGGGCTGAACTTCCCGGATGGCGTCGCTCATCCCGAGTTTGATCAGTCGGCTGTCTATGTTTTCGAGCAGGGCAGAACCGGGTTGCATGGACTGGGTTGGCTGCAGGTTTCGTGCGAGATATCGAAGGAGGTCGTTCGCGATTACCGGCGCCACTGACATGATCGCTCCTCCACGTTTCGCCGCAATCGCTTTTTTCGTCTCCTCCCAGCGAGTCTTCTGGCGATACAGCCAGAACACCGAGACGGCTAGGATCAGCCACAGCACGACCGCCGTTCGGATAGACGGATGCGCGCGAAAGCTCATGGTGTACCTCCGGACGCAGTCGATCCGATCCGGATTTCAAATTCGACGCCTGTATCAGTCGTGCTCGAACGAATCAATGCGACGCGATCCCCGGGAAACTGCTGTTCGACCCGGTTGACGTATCCTGACATTCCTGTCAGATCGGATGCCGTGCCTGTCAAGGATAACGAATCGAGCGTTCCGGCGATCCGCTGAATGCTGATCCGATGGTCGGGATCCGCACCGGCCAGTCGGTTCAGAATCGCGACGGTCGATTCATCCAGCCAATGCCCGACATCGAGTGCATCGAGCCATTCCGAGGGGAGCAATGACTTCGATTCCCCGATCGATGCCTCGGCGGCCGTACCGCTTCGAGCGATGATCCGGTCGTTGCGTGCGTTCATGAATTCGTAACGAAGCGCCATCGATGACACGATCAGAATGCCGAGAACACTCATCCAGAGAATGCGAGGGGATGCGAACAGAATCCGTATGGAAGGTTTCTCGGGAATCAGACAAGCGGAAGCGCCTGAATTGATGACAGAGAGGGCTGCTGATGCGGCGAGCCAGTAATCATCCATGTCGTCGGGACTCGTTCCGGGCGGCAGATGCCAGGTCATCGGGCGGGGAAGTGTCTGCACCAGATACGGATTGCCGACCCATGCGGGCTGAGCGGTACGCGGCATGAGTAGCGGTAAGGCGATGCTCCACCCGGGATTTTCCACCGACATCTGCCGGATCGTACGGATGAACTCGATCGGAAGATCCTCATCCACCCGACGAATCGTGCGTGAATAGCGGAGCGCTCCTCTTGAGAATCCTGCGAGTGTCAGCGCATCGTCGTGATGGTCCGCGATCAGGTAATCGCCGTGGTGATCGATCGGGAGGTGGTTTAAAAATACCGCAATGGCGGCGGAGGAGGGGATGAACCCGAGGAAATGGAGACCCGGTGCGGACAGTTTCAACGCGAGCAATTGCGCCGCCGTCTCATCCCACACCATTCGCTTGTCAGGGCTGAACGATCGGGTTGGCAATAGTGTTACTCTTGTCCGGCGCAGGTTTCGGGCAGGGGCGCGGTTCATCTGCGAGGCCTGTGAGTCGGCCGGTTCGTACCGCTCGATCGACGGCGGCAACAGCGCAACGATCGGCGCCTGTATCCTCAGACGTTTCGCAAGAATTCCAAACGGATCCGGCTCCGAAAGGTCGACCTGTACAATGCGTTCGACCGCGATTCTCGATGCAATCTTTGAGACGAGCGCGCAGCACAGTCTGCCGTTTCGCAGTGCGACCCCCGCGCAGCAGCCATGAAACCACCTCACACTCATGATGACCACTCCGAGAATCGCACGACGACCGTGCGATTACCCGATCGCTGCACAATCGCTTCGATGGAATGCCTCCAGTCGTTCTTCCGGCCCTCGACCCGGATGCGGAAACAGGAACTGTTCACACAGATCAGTGGAAAAATCGCTCGAAACTCCTCGTTCGTCAACCCCAATCGCTCATTCATGTCGAACACGCTCCGGAACGGCCCGATGGATCGCTCCGACAGGAGACGTGAAACGGATTCCGGTGAGTCGAACAGTGCGTCGAGCATGTCGCGGGACGCCGAATTGACGTTGATCAGGCCGTTGCCGAAAACCGTCATCCCGTCCGGCGATTCGGATTCCGTCAGAGTGGGGATCTGGCGGAGCTGTCCCGGTGTGAGCAAGGGAGCTGTCGTCTGGCGGGATACGAGAAATGTCCGGATATCCGATCGCGCGGCATGCAAATCGGGATACCGATCGGCAACCAGTTTCCACAGCGGTTCGTTCATGGTCCCGTCCGGATAAACGAGTTTTGCGGCATTGATCCTTGCTTGTTCGTCCGTTACCCGAATGGTCAGGTCGAGTTCATCGGAGTTTCGCTGTAGCACGGCCGCCCATCCATCGCCCTCTCCGTCGGTTTCGCGGGAGTCGTGATCGAGAAGCCAGCGGCCGATTTCGACACCTGACAGGCATGCTTCACGCAGAACGATTCTGTTCAGCCGTCCGGCGGCCGCACGTGAATCGCCGATTGCCTGTCCCGATATGCGCAACGCGACAGCCATGAAAAGCGCTCCGATGGCGAGCACGGCCGCGATCGCAAATCCTCTCTGATTCATGGGAATTGCGCCTCCGGAAGAACGATCAACCGCTCGATCACACCCTTGCCGGATCCCTCCACACGAATCCGAACGGCACGAGGGATGCCTGAATCCGAGAGCCATTCTTTTGCCCATTCGCCGTCGGCGTCCAGACACTCGATCGAAAGGTGTTCGGAGCGCTTGAAGATCCGTTCTACCTGAGGCTCCGCGCCCTCCGATTGCCATTCGAGCGTTGCGCCTGCGCCGTCGCCCCATTGGAGCCTGATTGCGGCGATATCATGGACTCCAGGAGCGTTCCGGCCGCCAACTGCTGTGATCCATGAAAGCCGATGCGTGTCATCCGGGAGTGTTTCCATGAGAAAAGATGATGGGGCATGCGCGGTGATCGCGCCGGAGAGAAAGCGTTCGAGGCGGTTGAGGACAGGGATGGAAGTCCGGGATGAATGCGCACTCAGCGCGTGCATTGCGCTTCGCGTGAGTAAGCCAGTGGAACCCAGAAGCAACGCGATCATTCCGGCGACACTCAGAGCTACAAGAATCTCGATCAGCGTCATCCCGCGCGCGTTCATGATTCCTTTCCCCGACAGACGCGATTCAGCCGGATGCGTCCCCCGTGCTGACCTGTGTCGAGCATGATGGTGACGGACACCAGCCCCTCGAAGTCGGCCGTTGGAACGCG
>CAYYMM010000113.1:0-13808 GCA_964472395.1 uncultured bacterium
CCCCCTGCACCTCACTGGGCTGCTCGATCTCCATGCCGTCCACCGATTTCGGCCCCGGCGACACCTGTTCCTGCACCCTCACGGTCTGCAATCCTGGAACGGCGACCTATCCGGCCGTACCGATCTTCGCCGTGCTGGACGTCTACGGCAGCTACTTCTTCGCCCCGTCCTTCTCGTCGTTCGACCATTATACCCGTGATGTCCCACCGGGAACGACACAGATCGACGTACTCCCCGGTTTCACCTGGCCCGCCGGCGCGGGGAACGCCCAGAACATCGTCTGGTATGCCGCCATGACCAATGCGGAAATGACGGTCCTGTTCGGCGATCTCGATACCTTCACCTTCGGCTGGCACGAGTGACCCGCAACGCGTAATCCCTCAATCGTCTCCCGCAATGGTGGCGGGAAACGACCGGTATCCGTATTTCAAATCGATCAGCCGCGCCAGTTCGTCCCGGGAGGCGTCATCCGCCACGCAGAATTGCGCACACCCGTCACCCTGGGATCCGACACCCTTCCCACCGAGTGTTACTCTACGGATATCCGAATCGTTCAGAATCTGATGCAGTCGCGGGGATCCGAGTTCACGCGGGCTGCAGGGCGCAATGAACCGGTCGAACACCTCCTGCGCCTCCGTCATCAACTCCCCGATCGCCACCCGATCGCCTCGCCCGACGGCCTCCGTCGCTCGCCGCACGATCTCCCGATTCAAGCCGCCCAGCCCCTCCCGGATGGCGGAATGGCGCGAGTCTCCCGAACTCAGGAAGATCCGATTCAGATCCGCGAGAATCCGTACGGTGTCTTTTTCACCCGCTAGATCCACGATGAGAAAATACAGAGGCTCAGGCGGACGGATGCGCGCGACCGTCATATGATCACCATCGAACGACAGAAGCGTCGGTGTCGCCCCGAACGCGCACGCCTGGTCCATGCGTCCGCATTCCGAGCCGGTGCGGAGTTCCCCGCGATACGCCAGTTCCATTTCGGTTTCGAGCGACAGCCCCAGGTCGTACGCGCGATTGAACGCTCGGGCGGTCAGAACGCAGATGGCGGCGGACGACGACAGCCCCTTCCGGAGCGGCAGATCCATCCGCCGGGCGTCAATCGCAATCCCGCCGACCTCCCATCGTGAGAGGATCTCGGCGGCAACCCCCGCGGCATACCGCTCGAAGCCGCCGCGCCGCGAGGCATCCTCGAGCGCTTCCCGGGTCATCGGAATCGAAACATCACCCATCGATTCGCCGTCCGGCGACATGCTCGCGATCCGGAAAACGGACGCTGCCCGTGTGATCTCAGCCCAAACCCCCTGATCCGTCCCGGTGATCAGGCACATGCCGGGCGGGATTGCGGGATCGGATCGCCGGTGACCGCCGGCCCAGTCGGAATGCTCGCCGAACAGACACAATCGGCCCGGAACGAACAGCGAAAAGGAATTCATCGCGCGCTCCTTTCCATACCGCCTCCCATTACATATGATATGAATCGGGAATTCAACCGATCCCGGAGGACACCATCATGCGCTTTTCCGATCTGCTGTGCACCACCTACCGTGACCCGCCCGCCGAGGCACAGACCGCGAGCCATTCTCTGCTGCTGAGGGGTTCGTTCATCCGACCGCTGTCCGCGGGAATCTTTACCTATCTGCCGCTCGCCGTGCGCGTCCTGCACAAACTGCAGGCGATCATCCGGGACGAGATGAACGGGGTCGGCGGCCAGGAAATCCTGATGCCGGTGATCAACCCGGCGGAACTCTGGAGCGAGACCGGGCGATATGCATCCATCGGAGACGAACTCGTCCGTTTCAACGATCGTTCGGGCCGCCCGATGGTTCTTGCAATGACGCATGAAGAAGTCGTCACGGATCTGGCGAGACGCGAAATATCGAGTCATCGCCAGCTCCCGATGATGCTCTATCAGATCCAGGTGAAGGTGCGCGACGAACCGCGGCCGCGAGGGGGGCTGCTGCGCGCCCGCGAATTTCACATGAAGGATGCATACTCGTTCCATGCCTCCCGGGAGGATCTCGATCGATACTATCCCCGCGTCTATCAGGCTTATCTGAACATTTTCCGGCGGTGCGGTATCGAGCCGCTCGTGGTCGAAGCCGACAGCGGTATCATGGGCGGTGCAGGGAGCCACGAGTTCATGGGCATGACCGATGCGGGCGAAGATACTCTCATGCGCTGTAACCGGTGCAGCTATGCCGCCAACATCGAACATGCCGGATTCCGCCCGCCTCTTTTCGAAGCGGATCCCGAACTGCTCCCGGTCGAGGATGTCGCGACACCCGGGCGCGAAACGATCGCGGACGTCGCGTCGTTCCTGAACGTGCCGGAATCGAAAACCATGAAAGCGGTGTTTTACTCGATCGACGGAAAACTGGTCTTCGTCGCGATCCGGGGCGACCGGGAAGTCAACGAAACCAAACTGCTCAACCTGCTGGACGCCCGTGAGATCGCCATGGCGGACGCCGAGATGCTGAGGCGGCATGGCATGACTCCGGGCTACGCGTCTCCGTTGAATCTGGATCCCGGCATCACGGTCATCGCCGACCGGAGTCTGGAATGGGGGAACAACTTCGTCGCTGGAGCCAACCGGACCGGGTTCCATCTGAAGAACGTCAATCTGCACCGCGACGTTCGTGTGTCGGCCCTGTCCGACATCGGATCGGCTCGGGACGGCGACTTGTGTCTGCGCTGCGAGAACGGGGTGCTGAGTTCCGTTCGCGGCATCGAACTCGGACACATCTTCAAACTCGGAACGAAATACACCGATGCGCTGGAGGTGGATTATCTGGACGATGCGGGGCAACGACGGAGAGTGATCATGGGGTGTTACGGGATCGGTGTGGGGAGGCTCATGAGCGCCATCGTCGAGACGCATCACGATGAATTCGGAATCCGCTGGCCGCTGTCGGTCAGCCCCTTTGCGGTGCATCTGGTCAGCCTCGCCAAGTCGGATCCGGCCGTGCGCGACGAAGCGGACTCGCTCTACGGGCAGCTCAGAGCCAGTGGCATCGACACGCTCTACGACGACCGCCCGGACACCTCACCGGGTGTCAAATTCAACGATGCTGATCTGATCGGTTGCCCGCTCCGCGTGACGGTCTCGGGACGATCGCTCAAACAGGGCGGCTATGAAATGAAACCGCGGAAACGGAAAGACGTGGAGATCGCTCCGCGCGAGCATGCTTCGGCGGTGATCCGCACGATGCTGGAATCCCTGGAACTGCTTCCGTGAACCTCCCGGACCGGATCCCGACCGCCCTGGCAGAACTCGCATCGCATCCGCCTGAGGCGTCCACAGACCCTCGCATGCGGGAACGATACGGCGGGTTCCTGATCGACACGCTGGATCCCCTCACCATCGATTCCGCGCCGGATCTCTACTGGCCCAAGTGGACGGCTCCCTGGTGGACGATGTCGCTGATCTCGGAACTCGGAATGACGCCTCAGATCCCTACCGGGATTCTCCTGCGGTTTGCAGCCCGGGTGGACAGGAGCGTTTTGCATACGTTTCCGATTCAGGAATCCGAGCTGCCGCCGGACTGCGATCCCTACCGGCATATCCTCTGCTTCTGCGCCCTGGGAACGCTCTGCAGGATTCTCGCCGAGGCATCGATCGACCTGCGTGAACACCTCCCCTGGACTGCGGACTGGTTTGAGCGATACCAGTTGCAAGACGGCGGATGGAATTGTGATGAAGCAGTCTATTCAAAAGCACATGCGCATAGTTCGATTCTTTCTACAGTCGTTATGATGGAAGCGCTGACCGGGCTGATCCGGTTGAGAATCGGGTCAACATCCGATCGGGACGTCCTGGAACGCGCGATCCTCTATCTTCTTAAACATCGGATTGTCCGTCGTTCGGACGGATCACTGATCGACGCGAACTGGCTCAGACCTTCGTGGCCCTCGTTTTACTTTTACGATCTGTTGAGGGGCTTTTCTGCTCTGGCGGATGCCTGTGACGCGATCGGCATGCGGATTCCTCGTGATCTAACAATCGAATCGCTGGATCATCTCAACAAGTTTTTCAAACACAGGCCCTGGTCGATCCGGCGGGATACGGAAAAAGCCGGAAGCCTGGTATTCGAGACCGGTTCGTGGCGCTGGAATCAATCGGCGGCTGCCTTTCGGATACCCGATTTCGTGAAGGTTTCCGAGGTGGCGTCAGACGCTGTTTTCCGGCGGATCAGGCGATTGCTCGAGATTCTCGAAAGGCAGGACTAGCACAGATGAAATGGGTGAACGGGTTGATGGTTTGCGCATCGATGATGATCGGTCCCGACGTCCGGGGAGCGGACTCCGGCTCGAATCTGGACGGGATCCGGTGGTTGATCGGACAGTGGAAATGTGTGACCGGCACATCGGTGACGACGGAGGTCTGGGTTGAAGCGAGCAGCCGGACGTTTGAGGGGAGGGGGGAAACGCGATCGCCGGATGGCAAAACCCTCTTGAGTTCCGAGACGCTGAGGTTGGTCGAGATGTCCGGAGAGGTGTTCTATCTGGCCAAGGTCGCGCACAATGCGTTTCCGACACCTTTCAAGCTGATCGAGTCTTCCGGGACGCGCGCGGTGTTTGTCAACGAGACGCATGATTTTCCGAAACGCATCGAGTATGTGCTCGAGGCGGACGACCGGCTGACCGCACATGTGTCCGATGGAGGAGGAAAAGGATTTTCGATCGCGTTCAGGAGATAGCGGGTGGTCGATTCTGACTTCGAATCCGCAGCAGGTGGATCGCTCCGGGGATCACCGATATCATCGCAATCGCCATGATCACGATATAGAAGTTCTCCTGAATGAATTCGAGATTGCCGAACAGGTATCCGCCCACAAGAAACACCATGATCCACAATGCGGCTCCGACCAGATTGTAGGTTACGAATCGGCCGTACCCCATCCGGCCGATCCCCGCCACGAAGGGAATGAACGTCCGCAATACCGGCATGAATCGCGCCATCACGATCGACGTGCTACCGTATTGCCTAAAAAATCGATGTGTCCGTTCGAGTTGCTCGACCTTGAAAAACCGGGCTGATGTTTTCCGGAACATTCTAGGTCCGAGATAATAACCGATATGGTAATTGGAAAAATCCCCCAGCACGGCCGCCGAGAAAAGAAGTGGAATTAGAAGCTCGATTCTGAGATGTCCGCCGGACGCCGCCAGAGCGCCAACTGCGAACAGGAGCGAATCGCCTGGGAAGAAAGGCGTGATCACCAGACCGGTTTCGGCAAAAACGGTCAGAAACAGAATCAGATACGTGACGGCACCGAACCGGTCGACGATGGCGTTGAGATGCGCGTCGAGGTGAACCACCACATCGAACGCCTCCCGGATCAACTCGAATGACTCCATCCCTCAGTGCCTCTGTTCAAAGTGCCCCGGGAACGCCAGATAGAGCATCTCACGCAAGTGCGACTTGAGTTCATACCATGTTCGGATCCGGGTCAGCCGATGAAACAGATAACCGCCTCTGAGATAGAACCGGCGGGAGGCCTGATTGCGGTAGAAAAGCGCCTCATCCGCCCGCATATGTTCGTTTCCCATGACCGAATAACTCCCGGACTGGTCCATCGGTTCCAGGCGGTCCGGTATCCACCCATTCCGGATAGCATCCTCGCGCAACCCGGTTCCCGGTCGGGGCACGGGGACATTGAAGGACGCGAAATCGAGGCCGATCGAGGCGGCATACTGTCCGATTGTATCGGCTTCCTTCTTCGTCATTCCCGGCAATCCGACCACGAACGTGCCGACGGTACGAATCCCCTCCTCCCGGCACCATTTTACCGCATCCCGGATACGCTCAGCCGAGAGACCTTTGTGTGCGGCGTCGAGATTCGCGTCGTTCGTCGATTCGACTCCGAGCGCGATCGTGTGACATCCGGCCCGTTTCATAAGTTTGAGCAGCCCGGGCTCGATCACGTCCGCGCGACTGAAGCAGATGAATCCCATCCGGTAATCCCTCCGGATCATCTCCTCCAGCAGACGTTCGGTCCGCGCGCGATCCGCGCCGAAGGTCTGATCGTCGATATAGAGATCCTGGAATCCGAGTTGCCGGATTCGATCCAGTTCCTCGATCACATTCGGAATCGCTCGGAGTTTGAACCCGAGCTGTCCGATGGCGCAGAAACGGCAGTGGTGCATGCAACCGAAATCCGTCAGGATCGTTGCGAACGGAAACCGTCGCACGAACGGATACCGGTAACTCTGGTTCGGGAACATCTCGTGCCGCGGGATGTCGATGGTGTACTCCCCGCCATTCCACCGCGGCGCTTCTCCGTCGATGATCGTATCCGGTCCGGTTCTGTAGACGACATCCGGTATCGGCTCGCCGCTTATGAAACGTGCGCTTGGAGCCCATCTGTCGAGGAGTTCGAGGACGGATCGCGAGGTAAAATCCAGGAGGGCGGCATCGAGAAACGGGATGGTTGCGAGTCTTTCCGCAGGACGCTCCAGGAACAGCTCCCCGGTGGCGATGCAGGCACAGCCGAGTGTCTGCCTGAATTCCGAGACAAACTCGAAATCCTCGGGAAAAGACACCACCCCGGTCAGAAAGATGATCGCATCCGGTCGATAGACATGGATCGCCGTTCGGGTCGATTGCGCGGTCCATCCTGCCGTCATGGCGTCGATCACGAGAATCTCGTGGCGCACATGCAGCGTACCGCTGAGCATCAGGAGATCGAGCGGGTGATAGAGATACTGCGCTTTGGACACTTTGGAGCAGTAGTAATCCCTCACATAGATCCGGCGGCCCGGCGGGTTGAGCAGGAGAACCTTCATTCCCACTCCCTTGACGTCGATCGTTCGCGCTGGTCCAGAAGCAGAAATAGCATGAAGAGGATTGCGGGGAGGCTTCCGGTGAAAAGATATAGGGTTTCACGGGTCCAGTTCCAGGAGCCTTCGAAGAAGTAAAACGGGGAGGGGAGCGTCATGATCAGCCAGATCAGCAGGTAGCGCAGGCGGCCGGTCATGAGGAACGCAAGACAGACTCCGGCGTTGAGCAGCACCTGATGATGCTGCCAGACGTGGGCATATCCCAGGAAATAGATGGCGATCCACAGGCAGATCGAGCGCACCGGATGGAAGCGTCCCCATCGAAACGTCAGCAGAAGCCCCCAGAGGATCATCGCGACGGAGAGAATGCGGACCAGCCAGTCCGAGAAGAAAAACCGGTACAGAAAATTCTGGAACCCGTAGTTACCGGGACTGGTGACCATTTCCTGCCCGAACGCCCAGCGGACGAACAGCATCATGTCGGCCGGGTGGTAATAGAAATACGCCGCGCTGCCCAGAATGGACAGAATCAGTCCGGGAAGCAGGACGCGGGTTTCACCCAGGCGCAGGAGAACCGGTGCGAAGAGCAGTGAAATCGGTTTCGTGATCAGGGTCAGCAGCCACGCGATATGTGCGAAGAGCCGGGGCTGCGTTTCGAGGATCCATGCGGACAGAACCATCGTGCCCGTCATCAGGATGAAGGTAGTCTGGCCCATGTAGAGTTCGAGATACCACGGGAGGAAACCGAGCCACATGCCGGCGGCTACAAGCGCTCGGTCCAGGTTGTCGCCAGCGATCCGGAACGACAGATACAAACAATATACCAGTGCGATTTCATGCACCACCGTCCAGAACAACAACGCATTCCAGGGTTCGAACAGTGTCAGGATGTATCCGATCGTGAACGCGAACGGCGGAGGGTATCGATTCGGAGGATGGAATGGTGTTCCCGAGGACAATTTCGGAAGCGAGCCATTCTTATCGAGATATGCCGGGTTGCTCTCGTAAATCGTGATCCCCCGTCGCGCATCTTCCCCGGATTGGTACAACTGGAAAAAATCCCCGCCGGGATCCGTGTTGTTAGCGTCCCGAAGGAAAAAATCCAGTCCCGAGTTCGATGTCTTGCGGTCCGGTATCTTGAGCAGCGCCTTGGAGGAGGTCTCACTGCTTTTCATCGCGCGATACCGCTGCTCGAAATACGGCATTTCGTGATCCCGAAGCCAACTAAATCCCCCGCCTTTCGCCCAGTGCATCGGCCGCTGTGACGGCGATTTGACGGGCGACCAGCCCGGCGGGACGAGCGTCATTTTGAAGTGAGCCGCCAGGTTGAGCAGCATTCCGATATGCACAACCAGGGCGAGCGCCAGAAACAGGTAAACAACGGTGCGTTTGAAGGTCATCATGGCAGTATTCTACCTCGTGAGGCGAGCCATTGCGAACAGGGATGTTCCGAAAGGAAGCCCGATCCGGACAGCCCATCGCGCTTCGAATGCGAGCCATCGGGACATCCATCCGTTCCAAGGCTCCGCCAGATCCCGGATATCACTTTTCGCCTGCCCGGAGGGTGCGATCAGGCGATCCCGGAGCGATTCGACTAATAGCGGAATGAACAGGCATGCATAGCCAAATCCGATGAAATCGATCGAGAATCCGGTCTGTTCGAGCAGAGCGACAAGTGAACGTCTGGAATAGCGGCGCAGGTGCCCCAACTGATTGTCCCGGTGACTTCGGAGAAAGGGATGCGCCGGAACCGAGATCAGGAAGCGCCCTTCGCTCGTCAGAAGACTGCGGATGGAGCGGACCACGAGACGATCGTCGGGGACATGTTCGAGGCAATCGAAGGCGGCGACCAGGGAAAAGCGATCGGACCGGAATGGAAGCGCTTCAGCCGATGCCCTCACCAGCATATCGGCATGTGATTTGCGTGCGAGCACAATGGCGTCCGGAGATGGTTCCAATCCGATCGGGATTCCGTACTGTCGCAGAAACGGAAGAAGCGTTCCCGCTCCACACCCCAGGTCCAGAATGAGTCCTCGGGGAGATTCCGGGGGAGTGCCGAGGAGTTCACGGAGCAGACGACGTTTTCCCGCGTACCACCAGTATCGGTCTCCCGTTTCTTCCATCCGTTTGAAAGTGGCGCTGTTCATCGTCCCGATCATACCCTGTAATGCATGTCCCGCCAAGAGTTTTGACTTTGATGACCCGAACTGACAGAATAAATCCTCCTCGGACCGTCCAAGGAGAGGTACCCGCCATGCCCGATACATCGATCAACCGCCCGATTCGCTCACTTGTCATCCAGATCATCGAGTTTTTTTTCGTCGCCTTCATTGTCCTGACACCGTACTGGTATAGTCTCGAGTCCGAGTTCGTCCTCGATGATCACGCATTGATCCGACTGAATCCGCATTTCGAAGCCGATGGCATTTATCGCAAGTTGCTCCTCGGAGATTATCTTGACCACTCCGGCGCGAACGGCCGGAGCCGCTACTGGCGTCCCGCCGTACGACTGAGTTTCCAGCTTGATTATCTCCTGGCCGGTAAAAGCCCGTTCGCCTTTCACCTTGTCAATCTCATCCTGTTCGGTCTTATCGGTGGTCTTTTCTACACGCTTCTCCGGAGGATGTCATCAAACCGGTTCGCTGCGTTCATCGGCACGCTTCTGTATGCATTTCACCCCGCAAGAACGGAATCCGTCGTCTGGATATCGGGCAGAACCGATCTGATGATGGCGCTCGGCGTTTTAGCGGCGGTGATCTGCTATCAGAAAACCACCGCCGATGGAAAATGGCGTATTTTCTGGGGTTTCCTGATGACGGTTTCGGCTGTTCTGGCCGTATCGTCAAAGGAAACCGGCGTCATGCTGCCGGCGATCGTGATTCTGAGCGCACCGGTCATGGCATGGCGACACAAGGTCGCGGCATTCTTTCTCGCACTCCCGTCCCTCCTGTATCCGATCCCGAAATACCTGTCGGTTCATGCGCTCGGGAGCTGGCACAGTGCGCATGTCGAACCGATGCTCGTTCCCGCGCTGGCTCTGAAGACCATCGGATACTATGCGAAAATCGTGTTTCATCCGGTCTGTCTGAACACCGAGCACTGGTTTCCGTATCCCGTGTCCTATCTGGACAGCGGCGTTCTGACCGGATTCGGATGCACAGCCGCTCTAGCATTTGTGCTCTGGAAACACCGAGCCGATCCCCTCATCCGTCTCGGCGTTGCATGGTCCGCGCTTTCCCTCTTCCCACATCTCAACATCATCCCCATCCCGAATCTCGCGGCTGAACGATTCCTCACCTCCCCTGCGTTCGGATTGTCGTTGATTGCGGCGGGTTGGCTGGCGAAAACCATGCGTAGCGGATCGAAATGGGTATCGGTTCCGGCAGCGTTGATCCTCTGCGGAACGAGCCTGGTGTGCGGGATGCTGGCGTATGATCAGACGGGGTATTGGGAGACCGACGAGTATGTGGTGGCGCGGGCCGCGGAATGCGGTGAGTCGGCTCGGGCGAAGTACTGGCTGGGGAGCAGGTTGATGTCCGAGAAAAAACCTGAGGAAGCACTGGCGGCATTTCGGCTGGCGGCGGATCGCGAGGAAGTACCGACGGTCATCGTCAATTACAATGTAGCGCTTGTGGCCGTCCAGAATAAGGAGTATTCGACCGCTGAGCTGTATCTCCGAAAAGCGCTCGGGATCGATCCGAATCATCTGCAGGCCGGGTTGACGCTGGCGGAAACGCTGCTGCGGCAGAACAAGATTGATGAAGCGGCTGTGCAGGCGGAGGGGATCCTGCAGCGACGCGGCGATGAGCCCGTCGCGCATCTCGTGCTGGCGGAAATCGCGGCGCTGCATCGACAGGATGTCGAAGGGGCGAGGAGGCATCTCGAGGCTGTCGTGGCGAATCCGAATGCGCCGGCACCGCAGAGGGGTTATGCGCAGGCGCGGTTGGACGCAATGAAAACGCCTCTGTAGCTTGACGGTTATCCGATCTTTGACAGAAGACCGTCGAGATACCGGGATTTGATCTGCTGACTGGCCAGAAGGCGCTTGATCGGGGGCAGCTTGAAGATGACCCCGAAGATGGCCGCCAATGCTCGATGGTTCCAGAGTGCCTGGTTGTCAAAGATCAGATTCTGCAGGCAACCGCGCTCGATGGCCATGACCACGATCCGATGTGTCGAGTTGACCGGCGTGATGACACGGCGCGGACGTGAGACCAGCGTGATCGCCTGCCGGGAGCATTTCCGGACACAGATGCCGCAACCGAGACACAGGTCTGCGTTGATTTCGGCGCATGTCGTCGCGGCGCGGTTCTCCTCACGCGGAATCATCCGGATCGCTTCGACCGGGCATGCCGACGCGCAACGCCCGCAGCCCGTGCATTGCGCAGATTCAATGACCGGGATAAAGTTCGTCGTGTGAATGGGATGGAGCAGCCCGAAGCGTTTGGCTGTTAGCATGGCCTCACAGCAGCACCCGCAGCAGTTGCAGATGAAATTGACCCGTTCGCGGACGTTCTCGCCGAACTGAACCAGCGAATGATCATAGGCACGGGCCAGCAGGTCCATGCATTCCGATTCATCGATCGACCGCGCATGTCCGTGCCGGATCAGCGAATCCGCCGTGGTGTTGAACGTCATGCAGATTTCCATCGGCGCGGTGCAGGCTTTCCCGAGATGCTCCATTTTGTGACGGCAGTAGCAGAGACTGACTCCGCGGTGCGAGGCGGAGCGAATCACGTGAGACGCGCGTTCGTAGTCCAGGACGACGAGCGCATTATCGGCTGTGAGTGACGGTTCATGGACGAAGGTGCGTCCGAGTTGGGTATCACCGCGAGTGAACAGGTCCAGGATGAAGGCATCTTCGACATTGAGATACTGATAGAAGAGTTCACTGAGGGTCTTCTGATCGATATCGCCTCGGGTGCGCATCAGGGAGAATTCGAAGAATCCGGCCATGGGCGGGGGCAGCGCATACAGCGTGTCGTCTTCCTGTCTGATGTCCACGAGCAGGGCTCGACCGGCAAGGTCATCGAGAATCCTGCGGGTTTCGGGCAGCGGCAGCTTCCAGATGGAGGCGGCTTTTTTTGCATCGAAGGGGCGGATAGGGAGGAGTGCGACGCGACCGGCGTCCTGTTCGGTCATGAGAATCGAGAGGATCCTGAAGAGCGCATCGGAAGGAGGCGCGCCTTGCGGGAAGCGGTTGAGTCGTTCGACCAGGCGAGAGTAGCCGGATGTGAGATGATGGTGAGCCATGCACGAATCATATGGGTTCACGACTCAAATAGCAATGGAGTACCGGATTCAAACAATGTAGACAAAATGAAACATTTTTTTCCAATACTTCGATTGATTGTAACATGTTGTTTTTTGTGCTATATTCTATTCAGGATTTGCATTGAGGGCATGCAGCATGCAAAGGAGTAGGATCATGAAAAGCATATCAATCGTTTGCTTTATGGCCGTTATCGCCACGATGACCGGCGCTCAGGTCGGTTGTCCGGATGATTCGATTTTATCGCAGCCTCCGGAAGGGCCGCATGGTTCCTGGCAGATGACGATCAGCGATCATTCTGCTGATCTGTTTGCATTCGAGCGCTTCTCGGATGTCGATCACTCAATCTGTGGTGTGGAATGGTGGGGGTTCGAGCTGAGCGCGGACACCCTGGCCGACTGTATCAAGGTATCGCCCTTCGATGTGGAATTCTATCAGGATGACGCGGGACACCTGGGTGAAAGCGTCGCGGTGCGCACGGGAATGCCTCAGCGCAATCCCACAGGGTATTACTATGATTCACAGGAGTTGATTCATTATTCCCTGAGTTTTGCCGACTGCGTGAATCTCGAACAGGGCTGGATCTCGATCCGGTCACAATCCGATGAAATCCATCCGGATTGTCGGTTTTTCTGGGTCAGCAGTTCATTCGGAGACGGCCAGGCACTCAGGTCGAAACCGGAAGGATCCCCCGCCGAAATGCCGGTATGGGAGATCGGCCGGACGTTCTCTCTGAATCAGCACTATGCCGGCACCTTCACCGATCCTGAAGCCTGGATCGAAGGATCCGCCGACTTCAGCTTCACGGGTTGCACGGCGACCGTCACGGCAGTCGGGATCGAGGATATCTGCGGTGTTCCGCAATCCGTTTACTCACTGGATCTGTGCGGGGGATGCCAGAGTGTCATCACGGGTCATGTGACGCTGCACAATATGGAAGAACCACTCGAGACCGATACCCGTCTCACTCAGATCGACGTCCAGGCCACCGCATGGGTCTCGACAACCGATCTCAATCCGCGCGCAATCCACCTCATCATCCAGGCGCGCGTCGAACTGTTTCTGGACGATGTATGGACGGATATCGGCATCGTTTCTCTCGATATGCGGGCAGAGGGCTGCCCCTGCATTTCGGATTTTCAATGGCCGCTTACGGACGGACAAGCCTGGAATGCGGACACCGAGTTCCACATCACCGGGACGACAATCGCGGATCTGATCATCGACGGTGTTCTGCTGTATGAAGAAGGAACGTACGATGAAACCATCGGCATCAATTACGATGTCTCGGTCGAAGGAATGGAACCGTCTCTGGGATGCAATGCCTTCCGGGTGGAATCCGTCGATACGTTCGGAACCGGCAATACGATGGTCTCGTATTTCTGCGAAAACTGGGGGTGGTATGCCGAGAAAACCATCGATGACATGGTCTATCAGAATCTGTTTGCCGACGAACTGAGGTGGGAGGTGATCGGCGAATCGGAGCTTCTGTTTTCCGACACGGACTATGACCTGGCGCTCTGTCTGACCACCGTGTATCCCACTGCGACGCCGACGGAAACCCCGACATCACCTCCGATACCGACCCCGACGGCCACTCCGCTTCCCGTTCCCGCAACAGGCACGACAGGAATCTCGATCATGGTGATCCTGTTCTCGGGGCTCATCATCCACATGATGGTCTCCCGTCGCCGATCCTGAACGATCCCAATCGGCGTCGCGCCGGTTGATGCTATCCGCGACGCCGATCCGA
>CAYYMM010000114.1:0-13714 GCA_964472395.1 uncultured bacterium
GAGCTCTGCTACGCGTATAATCAGGGTGAAAACTGGACCATCGAGACCGTCAATCAGGAGGATTCCGGGTTCAGTCCTACACAGCTGGTGATTGATCGTCAGGGGATTCCTTGGATCAGCTGCACCTCGGCTGATTCCGGTCTCAGGTGTTACTATCGAAGTAATTCCGGATGGATCGCCGATCTGAGCGATCACACAATGCCATGGGCACCGGACTTCGATATGGAACTGGATCGCGAAGGACGGATCTGTATCTGGAACAAAGTATGTTGCCCCACCACACAATACCTCGTGACTCGGACGGCGTTTGGTTGGCAGTATGAAGTCATCCAAACCGGAGGCGCGCATATCGGAGACTTCATCTTCGATGAGATGGGCAATCCACACCTGTTGTTTACTCAAGAGGATTCCGAATCGAACTCGTCATTGTTGCTGCATCAATATAAATACGATGAAAACTGGTTCTCCGATATCATCGCAAACAGATCGTATTATTTCCCGATGATCGATGCGAAGATCGATTCGGATAATACTTTGCATGCCGTCGCATATAGCGATTTTGAGTTTGTCCATGCATATACACAGCTGTCGCCTCCGCCGGTTCCAACTCCTGCGACACCGGTGACGGGGGTCGTGCTCGAAATGCCGGCCCATCATTTCGCGCCCGGTGATCCGTGTTACTTGATCGCCAATCTTAGCTCGGGCAGTACGACGCCGACTACTGCTTGCCTGTTTCTCATCCTTCAGATCGGACAAGAATATTGGTTTCATCCATCGTGGACACAGGACATGAATTATGAGTTGGTTACACTGATTTACGGCACGAGCGATCGAGTGATTTTACAGCGTTTCGAATGGCCGGACACAGGGAACGAATCTCTGGACGGGATCACCTTCTGGGGTGGAATGATGAATGCCTCACTGACCGAATTGCTCGGTGGCCCGGATGGAATCAGTTCCTGGACATTCGGTTTCGGACCGTGATGAATCACCTGTTGGGTAACTCCTGATCCTGTTCGTGGCTGTCGATCTTATCAGATGGGCTTAAATTGAACGTGGCGACTTCGTCACGGTCATAGGACAAGCCGAGAATGATATGTCCGAATTTTTCGCTGATCCTGCGAATTTCCCCCTGGAGACTGACGATTCGATCACTCATGTTCAGATGCAGACGAATCCGGCGTCCGACATTCAATGCTTCTGTACCGAGCGGATGAAATTTGATCCCGATTCCCTCGCTGGTGATATCCGTGATCTCGCCTTCGTGCTCGATGCTGAACGTGACCGATATCGGTTTCGTCAGTTGCTTGCGCTCGATTTCACGTCGTTCTTCAATTGATGTTCCTTCCGGAATGTTCAGCAATTTCATCAGGTTCTCCATCATGCTTCTCCTGCCTCCGGGTAACCGGATAGCGGATCAAATCTTGAATTCGATGATGTCCCCCTCGGACAATGTATAATCACGCTGTACGCGCTGACCTTCGAACGTACGGTCGCCCCATACGCGCGCATACTTCAGATTCTCCGCGAAATCCTTGTGAATTTCCAGAGCGGCGTCAATAACGGTCGCGCCGTGGTGCAGCACAATGGGTTGATCCGGATTGTGGGTTTTACCCGGCGCCTTGGAATAGACACGTATGAAATCGAGAGTTTTGTAGAGGATCGAGCCGATCGTTTCAGCGGCATCCGGTTGAAGGATGGAGATCGGGACGGCAGAATAGGCCGGATACAGTTCCCTGAGGAACGCAAACAGATCACCGGATTCATCAATGTCGCTTTTCGTTCCGATCACAATAACCGGGATCGTGACGGTTGGGGAATGATAATCTGCCTCGGTGAAGGAATGGGCAAATTCGATCCTTGAGGCTTTCAGCAGTCCGATCACCGGATCGAGTGAATCGAGATCATCGAGCGGAGCGAGCAGAAGAATGCAATCCGCAACCCGAACCAGATTCATCACCCAGGGTTCCATGAATTCTTCCGAAACAGCAGGAAGATCGATGATTTGAAATGAGATATTTTGGAATGGCATCATTCCGGGTTGAGGCCGGGTGGTTGTAAACGGGAAATCTCCGACCGATGCATTTGCGGCAGTCAAGGTGTTGAGCAGCGACGATTTCCCGCTGTTCGGAGCGCCCACGAGAACACATTGCGCCACGCCGTCTTTGGGGATGTGATGGCTGATTCCCTTCTTCGTGGAGCTTCGTGCCTCTTCGATCGATTCCTTGAGTTTACTGATGCGGCGCTTGATGTCGGCACACATTTTCTCGGTGCCTTTGTGCTTCGGAATGGTGCTGAGCATCTCTTCGAGCGCTGCAAGTCGCTCCTCATCGGTATTAGCCTTTTTGAACTCGACTTCAGCAGCCAGAAATCCCGGTGACAGATTCGTCGTCACATGTGCCTCCTCCGATTATGATTAAATTACATTCCATGAGGTTGCACAAGGGGCTTGTGACTGGTGGCAATTTCAATTGGCAATTGACTATTGGTTATTGGCAATTGGCGATTGACTTCCAAAAAACAAAATCGCTCATGTTGTGTCAAACCCTTTTTTGTTGCCATGAATGTCATTCCGGGCGTAGCGTCAGTGTCGGCGAAGCGTCAGCGGAGACGCAGCCACTGAGACACGAAGGATTCGGACAAAACCGGATCATTCTTTGCACGGGTCCGATGAGCTCGGGCTCAGCGCCTTTGCGTCTCTGTGAGAGATATCGTCCGGCTTCGATCGGTGGACCCATCGAACCGGGTTTCTTATACTATGACGTGATAGCAAAGCTCGCGACACTCGCTCGTGGCTTGTGACGATGATAACCCATTAAGGGATAAGAATTAGTCGGTGGTGATTTGCATTCAAAAGGCGAGATCATTATAAAATAATCGGGCTGAATATGAACATGCTATTTTAGAAGAGGAGCGGATGATGAACTGTCAAAAATCAAGATTCGTGGGGGCTCTTTGCCTCGTACTCGTGTCGATTCTGGGGATGGCATCGACAGGCCTGGCCCATGACTGGACCGTCGAGGAATTGTTTGCTCCACATTACTACTCCTTTTCATCTGACTTTTTTGCGCTGGATCACCAGAACAAACCGCATATTGCGATCGGATCGGTGAACGATAGATGGGATAATGATGGATTACTACGGTTTGCATCACGCGTTGGAGAAGCCTGGCAATTCGAGACTGTGTCGGATGAGACGACACCCTATCCCGAAGTGAACCTTGCATTCGATGCTCTCGACGCACCGCACATCATCTGTTGGGATACAGGGGGATTCCGTCACTTTTATCGGGTAAACGATGTATGGGAATCGTATGTCGCAGGCAGCGCGGGTATCCGGGAGATTTCCGGCTTCGGTTTTGACAATGAGAATCGACCGCACCTCGTTTTCATGCAGGGCAACCTGCTGAAGCACGGGGTAAAAACAGGTTCTGAATGGACGTTTCAAGTAATCGCCACGCCGACTGGTTATCAGGTACATCGAGCGATCATGGGTGATGACGGCTTTCTTCGTGTGGCTTTTGTGGATACAGGTGGAATCTATGTCGCGACGATAAACGGAACCGGATCGGAGATCGAGGTCGAATTTACAGGTCAACCTCATGAGGAGATGTACATTCTCTCGATCACTCTGGATGCAGCAAACCATCCACATCTGGCATATGGTGTCAATAATCAGCTCTATTATGTCTATCGGGATGAGACGACATGGCATGAGGAAATGATCGATAATGTTAGTATGTCTAATTTGAGGATCGCGGTCGATCAATCGATCGTTCATCTGATTTACTCCGATACTGAGAAATTTTTGGGATTGACTCATCGATACCGGGAATCGAGTGTCTGGCTGCAGGAACAACTGGATGATAACCTGGATGATCCGATGTCTGAAATAATGGCGCACGTCGAACCGGGTGTTCTTCACATTGCCTATTTTAACGATGGTCAGGATCTGAGGTATGGTGTCTGGAGTGCCGGTTCATGGAACGGCGAATTCATCGAGTGTGGTTCAGTCCCGGGATTTCCAATGTCTCTTGCGGTGGATGAGTCCGGCAAACTGCATATCGGTCATGGGTTACACGATGTAGGATTGTATGGAAATCATCTCGGATACATAACCAATAAAGGCGGTGAATGGGTATCGAACGTCGCGGATGTCGCATGGGCAGACTATGCCGCAATAGCCCTCACAACCGACGATCAACCGGTCATCATCAGTTCAGATTACCACAGTCTGCGATTCGGTCGTTACACCTCAAGTGGATGGGTTTTTCAGACACTGGCTACGGGCGATCGCTATCTCGGGGTTGACATTGATGTCGATCGCGAAGGGAAAGTCGGTATCAGTTACTGGCAGGAATCCGCGGGAGTGGACTCCATTCGATATGCGTTTTTATCCGGCGGAGAGTGGACTTTCGAAACCGTACAACAGGAAAACATCAATTTAAACAATGAGTGTATTCTCCTTCAATACGATCTTCAGGGGACTCCGTGGATCAGCTATCATACAAACCAGTGGCATGAGTTGACCTGCGCTCATAAAAATGAATCCGAATGGGTATTTGAAACCATAAATCAATCCTACATTAACTCTTCAAGTCATGATATGAAACTGGATCCGCAGGGCAGGATCTGTATTGCGTACCCCTGGCAGAATACCTTGTATCTGTTGAATCGGGACGAGTCCGTGTGGGAACAAACCGCCGTCCCGATCGAAGGTCATTCGTATGCTGCCCGTCTCACCTTTGATACAATGGGAAATCCTCACGTTGTAGTGATCTTTGCCGATCCGATTCCGGAGACAACCATGCACGTTATGCATACAACAACGTATGGATCTCTGAACCCTTGAACCTTTCGAGCGAAAGAGTGCTCGTCGCAGAAACTCAGATCGATGCCGAGAATCGAATGCATGTGATTTCACAAGGCGACAGACTGGATGGAATCAAGCATGCGTCAACCCAGTTGTCGCCACCGCCGGTTCCAACCCCGCAGACTCCGAAAACCGGTATCACACTCGACATGCCAGCCCACAACTTTGCCCCCGGCGACTCATGCTATCTGAAAGCCATTTTGTATTCCGGCAGCACGACACCGACCCAGGCCCGGTTGTTTGTCATTCTTCAGATCGGTACGGAGTACTGGTTCCATCCCGCCTGGACGCACGATGCGAACTTCGAGATCGTCTCGTTATCCGGCGGTGTATGGGAACAGATGATCATTCCACAGTTCACCTGGCCCGATACAGGCAGCGGATCGCTGGACGGCATTGTTTTCTGGGGTGCCATGCTGGATGTTAGCACGATCGATGTCATCGGGGGAATGGATGGGATTTCATCCTGGTCCTTCGGGTTCGGTCCCGGCTAATATAAGGTTTATTCTTCGGAAAGGTCGCGGGTCTAAATTTGGCTCGCGACCTTGACGTCTCCCCGCAATTACTTATACTCACTTGGTTGGGGAGTCTATGGCGCACGGAAACATCAAGGAAGCTCAGAGACTGGCACATCGCGGTGAATATCTGGATGCTGGTGATCTATACCGGGCAGCCGGTGAATTCGAAAAAGCGCTTGATATGTATCTCAAGGTCCGGGCGTATCATCGCTCGGCACCTCTCCTCGAGTGGCTCGGTCGAAACAAAGAAGCGGCACGCCATTTTGCAAAAGCGGGGCAGTATGCAAAATCCGCCGAGATGTTCAAGGAGATCAAGGACTACTACCAGGCGGGGATGATGTTCAAGGAAGCCGGCATTCCGCTTCTCGCTGCTGAAATGTTTATGCTATCGGATGCCACTTCCGATGCAGCGACTATGCTGGAGGAAGCTCAGGATTACATCCGGGCGGGGCGGCTCTATTTCGAGCGGGGCATGTATGGCAAGGTCATCGCCTGTTTCGAACGCATCCTCGAAAATCCGTACTACGAGAATAAAACGGATGCATCTGGACGTTTGATCAAACAGGATCTCGCCATCCAGTGTGCCCGAGCCTATGAGCAGTTGCGGAAATATCAGACGGCGGCGGAGTTATTTTTCAAGGCCGGCGAGATCGACGAAGCCATCAGGGTTTCTCGGATTGTTGGTGATCTGGCTCAGGCTGCCCGGTTTCTCGAGTCCGTCAACCGCTGGGAAGAAGCGGCAACGATCTACAATGAACTCGGTGAAATCAACAAAGCCCGGTTTCTGCAAATTCAGAAGCTACTCTCCGAAAATGAATTTTCTAAAGCGGCCATGCTGGCGGATGACAGCGGAGAATTTAAAATTGCGGCGGAAGCGTACGAGTTATCGGGTGAGTATGCGAAAGCGGGCGAGATGTACCGATTAACGGATCGACCGCGGAAAGCAGCCGAGATGTTTTTACGTGCCGGTCGCTTGCTCGATGCTGCGGTTTTGTCCGAACAACTCGGCGATACCAACCAGGCGGCAGAACTTCGTGAACAATTGGGTGAATACGATAAGGCCGCGGATCTCTACGCATTAGCGAATGAACCATACAAAGCGGGCCAATTGTATCTCCAACTTAATAACCTTGATCTGGCCATCCAGGTGCTGCAAAACGCCTGGTCTCAGGGAATTCGAACGGTTCCAATCCGAAATCTGCTTGGTCAGGCGTTCCTACGCCGCGGAAACTTTGATCTCGGATATGACAACTACCTGAAGTATCTCCTCGAAGAGGATGTCTCACCTGAAAACATCGAAGTGTATTACGAACTGGGGTGTGGATTCGAATCGCGGGGACAACCGGAACGTGCGGTGAAGATCTTCGAGAGAATTTCGGCGTTCGATCTGGGCTTTCGGCAGGTCAAGAGCAAGCTTTCTCAGCTTGCGCATGTATCCCGGGACGGCCGGACTCGCCCGACGACCACATTCCCGCATCAGTTCGCGGCAGGATCGATCGTGGCGGAACGGTATGTCATCCGTGAGCGAGTCGGGGCGGGCGGAATGGGAGTCGTGTATCGGGCGTTCGACCAGGAACTGTCGAACGAAGTCGCTCTCAAAGTGCTCAAGCCAAAGTATTCCAACGATTCCGAAATGATTCATCGATTCAAACAGGAAGTGAATCTTGCGCGCAAAATCCATCATGACAATGTCGTGCAATTGTACGATTTTGAAAAAGTGAACAATCTTCTGTATATCTCGATGGAATTTTTCCCGAGTCGGGATCTGAAAGCGATGATCCGAACCGAAAAAACGTTCGACATCGATACCGTCATAAAGGTCATGACACAGGTATGCGCAGGTCTCTGGGCCGCTCATCGCCTGGGCATCGTCCATCGCGATATCAAACCTCAAAATATCCTGATCAACGATGCCGGCATTGTCAAGCTTGTGGATTTCGGTATCGCGATGGTCATGGGATTAACCAAGGACAGTGATTCAGACTTTGTCGTCGGGACGCCTGAATACATGAGTCCCGAGCAGGCCAAGGGGGAATCGACCGATACGCGCAGCGATATCTATTCACTTGGTACAATTCTTTACGAAGCATGTGTCGGAACACCGCCGTTCACGAGTCCCGACTCGTTCAAAGTGCTTGTGGATCAGGTCGAAACATCCCCGATACCGCCTATCGAACGGCAACCCGATCTCCCGCGATGGATGAACGATCTCATTATGAAATGCCTTGAAAAGGGTCCCGACGATCGCTATGAAACTGTCCAGGAAATCGAACGTCAACTAGCGACATGCGGCCTGGCAGACCTGATGCTCCATTCGGATAATGAAGAAGACGACTGATTTCAGCTAATCGTCCGGGTTCAGGACCGGGTATTTTCCCGGTGTGCTTCGTCTTTTCGTCGACACGCTTCGAGCAGAATGCCCATTGTGGGTTGATTGATCGTCTTCACCGGGCTCGGAACGTCATTCTGAAATTCGAATTGTCCGTCGGTCAAATACATCATAACCATCAAGGCCGAGAAGGCTTCCTCACTCCCAATCTGAGCATGGACGATTTCTCCATCCTCAAAATAGATATGTCCCAGACCGACGGCGGCGTCGCCAACGATAGTGAGAACGCCAGTTTTTAGACATTGATTTAATGTCTGAATGACTTCAAGCAAGGCGAGGCTGGATAGGGTGCCTGAGAAACCTGAATCGCTGAAGCGGATTCCGAGATCGGCATCAACCATCGTCTCCTGGCTCGCCATCCGAACTCTCTCCTGCAATAAATGCTTCTCGACATCCATCGGCGTTGCGGCCCTGAAGTAAAACTCATATGCACCGATCTTGAGCAGATCTCCGTCATTGAGTTTCTCCTGCTCGATTCGGTCGTTATTGAGATAGGTTCCGTTTCGGCTTTTGAGATCTTTCAGGAGGAAATGGTCTTTTTCCCATCGGATCACGGCGTGCTGACGTGATACGAGCAGGTCATTGAGCACGACGTCGTTGTATTTTTCGCGACCGATCGTTGTCGGCTGCTGCTTGTTCAGGCGAATGGTCTTGGCCTGGTGACTGACCAGAAAAAAGCTTGTCTCCGTTCCCTTGCGGCTCACGAGCAAATCCCCCCAACGAAATCGATCATGCGTATACTACACCAGACCTCACACAACGGCAAGATGATGTATTCCTTCAATGAATTCGTGAAAAGCAATCATTCACACTCCACCCGCCTCGGTCGTGTCTCCACTGCATGTCGATCCGCTCAATAACCTGAGTCTGCGGGGGACAACGATCAGATTCAGCGATTCTGCAAACAACACCGCAGGATGAAGGGTCGGTACCCCCGTTGCCTGCTCGATCTGAAGCCTGCACGTTCCACATGAGCTGACGACCAGATCCGGGGCCGCCCTTCGAATCTCGATGAATAGCGATTGGCCGATCCGCATCGACATATCGAACCGATGTGATTTCATCCCGTATGTGCCGGAAATGCCACAGCAGCGCGGCGACAGATCGATCAATTCCAATCCTGGAATCATTCGGAGCAGTTTCCCGGGTAACCGACCGATCCTCTGTGCGCGCAGATGGCATGGTTGGTGTACGGCGACTCGGTAGGACAATGGTTTGAGCGACATGTCGAAGACTCCGGTCCGGATCAAATCCTCTAACCACTCATGTACATCCCAGATCGCTTCACTGACCGATTTCGATTCCTTGGATTCCAGCAATTGAGGATAATGATGCTTCAGCGCCATCGCGCAACTCGGTGATCCAGTTACAATCCGATATCCTCCCTGAACATATTCGGACAGAGTTTCGACGTTCCGGAGAGCATCTCCACGAACTGAATCAATATCCCCGATCTCGATCCGCGCAATCCCGCAACACTCCGTCCGAGGGATTAACGGCAGAACATCATGGTGCATCATCAGTGACAGAATGGCAGCTCCTTCCCCTTCCGGATCGTTATAAATCGCGAAACAACCAGGAAAATACACGACCCGTCCACCACTGCTCGGAGGCGATTCGGGAAAATGGGAGTGGGCTGTTTCCAGAGGATGCTGAGAAAACGCCGGAAGTCTTCGACGTTCGTCGATTCCGGCTACGACATCGAGTGTTTTACGGAACAGGGGTGAGGATAGCAGCCGGTTCGTGAGATCCGGTAAAATCGAACCCAATGCAGCGATCATGCGAGTCGAAGCCATCCACTTTTCAGGAGATGGGATACCCCAGTTCCGAATATGATTGTGTTTGGCCTGTCTGACAAGATGCGTGACATCAACACCGGAGGGGCATTCGGTCAGGCAGTTTTCACAACCGACACATAAACTGAAAATTTCGTTTTCATCCGGCCCGATTCCCCAATACTTGTCCAACCGGGGATTCAGGAGAATCTTCTGGAGCAGGTTGACTTTTGCTCGCGGTGAAGCCTGCTCGTTCTGCGTTGCCAGAAAGACCGGACAATAGGACCGACAAGCCCCGCAACCACTGCATCGGAACAGTTGCTCCAGAACGGTTTCCCGGGTCAGATCCGAAGAAGTGCTCAAATAGGTACGTGATTCGAGGAGTTTCATACTATCGGTGAGCTTATATCCTTTGGTATCGACGATTTTTCCCGGATTCAGAATGCCATCTGGATCAAAGGCCTGTTTGATCTCGATGAATGCTTCATACGCAGGCCCCAGCATCTTCCTGAGATAGGGTGTACGCAGCAATCCGTCTCCGTGTTCACCCGAAAGGCTTCCTCGAAACTCATGGATGAGATCTGCTGTTGCTGCGGCAATCCGCTCCATGCGGAGTTCAAATTCAGGATCGCGCATGTCGAAAAACGGGTTCACATGAATATTGCCATCTCCGGCATGTCCGAAAATCACACCGGTCACGTCGTTCTTCCTGAAAATGTCATGAAGACCCAGAATGTATGCGGGGAGGTGCTCGACCGGCACCGTGCCATCCTCAATGAAACGAATCGGTTTTAATGGATACGGTGTCCGGTTTAATATCGGACTCGCGGCATTCCGCACCTTCATCAGCTTCTCTTTTTCATCGCCATGGATCGCCCGTCTCGAACTGATAGCCGCTTTTCCGGGGCCACACATCATGTGCTCTAGTGTGTCGAGTTGCTCCGATATCCGATCCGGGTCATCGCCATCGAACTCCACGAGCAACATTGCTTTCAGATTCTGTGGGAATGGAACTCCCACCTCGAACGCACTTTTTTTCACGAGTCGGATAAACGTATCTTCCATGATCTCTAACATACTGGGCTGCATGGGACGGACTTGAAGAACTGCCTGGCAGGCAGCTTCCAGAGAATTAAAGAAAAGCAGACACAGACCGTCGTGCAATGGTTTGGGGGTGAGTTTCAGCTCGATTCCGGTGTACAGAGCCAATGTGCCTTCGGATGCGGCGAGCAGTCCGACGAGGTCCAATCCGCCGTTTTCATGGATAACATCACCGATCAGGTAACCGCTCGCATTCTTCGTCGTGCTGGGGAGGTGTGTTCTGAGATGTGGATCATGCCGCGACAAGATCGATCTGATATCCAAGATCAAACGATCGATTTCACCGTTGACGCCAGCAGTTTCCGTCATATCGCGCGTGATTCGGTATTCCCGGCCGGAAGCCAGAACCGCTGTCAGGGATTCGATGTGACAACGTGTTGCACCGTATTTCAACGAATGGGCGCCTGCTGCATTGTTCGCTACCATTCCTCCAATGGTGCAATACTGATGACTCGATGGATCAGGAGGAAAGAATAGACCGTGTCGACTGATGGCCCGTTGAAGATCGTTCAGGACGATCCCGGGCTCAACGATGATGCGGTGGTGATCGGCATCGATCGAGAGAATCCGGTGCATGTATCTCGAAAAATCAACAATCAACCCATGTCCGAGGGCGGATCCGGTCAGGCCGACACCCGCGCCGCGTGCCGTGATGGGAATCCCGTGTTCACGGGCGATGGACACAATCGAGGCAACATCGTCTCCATCCTTCGGCATGACCACACCGAACGGATGAATGCGATAGTTGCAAGCCGCGGTCGAATATTGGATACGAGTGTAGGGGTCAAAATGAACATCTCCCGCTATTCGTGCTTTGAACGCGCGCAACAGCTTCTTTTCCAACCGGTGACTTGGCTTGAACATCAGCGTCTGATCTTTCGTCCAAGGCGGTGCTCAACGGAATCGACTTTCCCCTGAAGTCGTCCGGAACTTCCCTTTCTATCGTCTATACGGATCGTGGTCGAGACCCGTTCGTTGTCCTCGAGCATCAGATCATGGCATTGGCGGATCAACATCATGATGTCATCCCAAGAACCTTCGACAATCGTCCCCATCGCGTGCGTCTGGTAGGGGAGTCCGCTGCTGTCGATCCGATCGATGATCTTTGCAACCTGAGCGCTCAGAGAGACAGAAGGTCCGATCGGTGATACGGTAAATTCGCAAATCATATGTCTCCTGGTCCGGACGAGTTGAATCAGTCGCCGGCTGTCAGATAGGGCCAGAGATCACTTGCAGTGCCCGTCGCATCGACAGCCTGCAACTGAATCAGGTAATCTCCGGCAGGCAAACTGCCGGGCGAGAGCGGAATTCTCAGACCGAAGACCCCGTCTCCGGGAGAAAAATCGTCGTTCATTCCGTCATCTCGCAAAAACACTCCCGTCGAAATTCCGTTGATGAAGATCTCGACGGACGCAACGGGATGAACCCCCTGCGTCACCGCAGAGATCTTCAACGCTCCGCCGCTCGCGGTAGAAACGCGCGAATCAAGAAATCCAGCCATGTAAATGAGCGGTGCGTCCGTTGGAGCCGCTTGTGAATGTGTGGACTCAAAAAGCCACCAGGACGGAAGGTCAGACGACTCGAACCCTTCCGGTGAACCTGCGACCGAAAGTAGTGGCCAAGGTACGCTATCGTAACCATCCTGATCGGATGCGACGATCCGGAACAGCAGTCGAAGTGGCGTTCCTGACGGCGAATATCCTGCAGGGGAAACATTTATCTGATAACCGAAAAGACCATCACCGGCTCCGAAATCTCCATGCTGGCCGTCATCCTCCAACTCGAATAACGGTATTCCGGCATAGATCACCTCGACTGCATCCACATTCTGATCCGGATCAGTGATCCAAGCCATGAACTGGATAACGCCTCCAGTGGCGATCCGGTAATAGGTTGAACCGAATCCGGCCATCTGAATGACCGGTTCGACAGTCGGATGAGGGGTCGGAGTGATGGTCGGAGTTGAGGTCGGTCCTGTTGTCGGCGTGGCGGTGGGTGACGGAGGCGGTGCAGAGCATGTATTGGTGTTTCCGGCGGTCGGAAGATCGGTCAGCCAATTTAACCCGAGATTCACATCTTGGCCGTTCGGGCAAAGATTGATCGATTCGCCCTCGGCTGCTGCCGGGGCAAAGTCACCTTCTGTCCAGATCCCAGCTGATACTGCACTCGACTCCCATGTCTGTCCGCCTGCGCCATACTCGACATAATCGATGATTGAGGACGACCCATGTGTAGTCGAATTGAATAGGGCGATGAACCCTGCCGAATTGCCCATATTCGATGATGCACCGGTGTACAGATCGGTTGCGGTGTCCGTGCCGGATGTATTGATGTGGATTGTAACATAGGAATCCGGATCAAGCGTGAATTCTGGAAAGGTGTAATAAGCTGCATCGTCGGCTTTGAGATCGTATCCGGTCAGATCAACGGGTGCAGAACTGCTGTTGTATAGTTCAACAAATTCGAATCCTGTATCGCTGCCGGTCGGATCCGGAAAAAGCTCGTTGATCACCACACCGAGTCGCACGCTGGGGGTCGAGGTCGGTGATGGTGGAGGTGTGGTTGTTGGCGATCCTGGTCCTGTTGTCGGAGTGAAGGTCGGTGGTGTGGCTTCACAGTTCACCGTCAGGAATGTCGGCATGCAGCCGTTCCAGTCCGCAGAACTGTTGGTATCATTGCCGTCCGGATCCAGATTCAGGGACAACCCTTCCTCGATATCGGCTACGGCATCGCCTGCCGTCCAGATTCCGGCACTTACGGCCGTGCTCTCCCAACTCTGTCCGCCACTCCCATACTGCATGAAATCCCGAATGGTATCCGTAGAATGAGTCGAACCGTTGAACAGCACGATGCTGCCTGCTGTATTCCCCATGTTCGACGATGGTCCCGTGAACAACTCGGTTTCGGTATCCGTGCCCGACAGGTTTATGTGAATGACGACTCGCGATCCGGATTCGAGAATGAAGGTAGGGAAAATATAATAAGGCGCTCCATCGGGCTTCAATTCGTATCCGGTCAGATCGACGGATGTCGCGCCGGTATTGATCAGTTCGATCCA
>CAYYMM010000115.1:0-13682 GCA_964472395.1 uncultured bacterium
TCATCTGGATTCAGTCGATCGTGTCCGGGGCTTCTCCGTCGATTACCAGACGATTCCGGGAACGGAACAGATCGATCAGCAGCGAGAGATTCGATTACGCTATACAGGTTGGATGCGTGATTAGGTTCTGAATCGCGAGTCACTTCCCGCTGAAGTGCCGGATCAACGCATCGACATAAGCTCGGGCAAGAGATTGCCGATAATCCGGATCCTGGAGGCGCTTCCGGTCCGCTCCGTTCTTGAGATTGGCCAGTTCGATCAGTATGCGCGTCGGAATTCTCGTGAACTGGAGAACGGAAGGTACGAAGACTTTTCTGGAACGGACGATATATTTTCGGATGGGTTGGTCTGAGTGAACGACGACGGACAAGGCACGAGCGCTCCGGATGATCTGCTGAGCGAAGCTCGCGGAGAATCCTTCCGCACGGAGTTTTTCCTTGCGGCTCATCGAGACTTTTGTTTGATCCTTGCATTCTTTGTACATCGAAAAAGCGGATGCGGACTTTGAGATACTGCCCTTGTAGTAGTCCGCACCGGGCAGGTAAATCATGATACCGCTGGCATTCGGATGGAGACTGTCGGCATGAAAACTCGTGAAAACGACCTGCTCATCACCCGACGGTGCATTGCGGATAGCCTGGCTGAAATGATGATTGGCCAGCATCCAACGCAGGGACAACGCGGTTCCCGCATCCTGAATCAAATAAGGAGGAGTGGTCAGTATCTTCTCAAGATTAGATAATCCGGAGAGTGATTGGGTGTTTCTGAATTTGTACTGGGTTTCAAAATCCCGTATCGTCGGGATGACTCTGGCTTTTGTTGTTGATTCCAGGAGTTCCTTCACTCGGCACAGCACATCATACGCATACTCATCCTCTAGTTCCCCATAAGGTCCGATCGCGCCGGGATCAATGCCCCCGTGTCCGGAATCGAGCACGACTGTGACGCCTTCGAGCTGCTTGATCTGGACCGTTTTGTGAAATTGAGCCGATTCCTTCGCGGTCTGTTCGTACTGAATGCGTGCGGGGTCGTTCGGTGGTCGGTATTGCGGCGAAAGCAACTCGACCGGAATCTTGAGGATTTTATTGGCCGGGATGTCATGAAAACTCTTCAAGCCGGTTCGTTTCAGAATAATATCGGCCGCTTCCAGTACTTCATCGGAGGTGATCCGAGGTGTGAAACGGATGACGACATTCGAGTAAATCGTTTCTCCCTTCCGTAGGATGTACTGCGCATACGCACCCTTGGCGTCTTCCTTGAAGGCGAGATCGCCCTCGACTATAGGTTCGACAAGTTGTTTCTGCTTCAAGAAGGAACTCAAGAAATCGTTCGGGATGAGGATCTTCTGCCCGACTTTGATTGTATCTCCAGTGATGCCATTTGCTTTGCTGAGTGCTGATGCATTCTCACCCGATCCAGTGAACCACTCGGCGATCCGCCAGAGTGTTTCGCCACCAGGGCCGGCAAACGAGACGCGATGCTCCCATCCGGACGCTGTGGAATCATCCTTGGGAAACAGATTCTTCAGAGCAGTCTGCCGTCCTGAATCCGACAGCTGGTCGAACGGAATGCGATAGACTGCTTTGGGGAAGTGATATCCGTTGGATGAATAAAACGATTTGAGTGATCCGGGTTTTTGCAGAAACAACTCGATGGATCCGGGAGAGTTCGCCTGAGCGGTTGTCAGGAATTCGAGAAATATCGATCGATCTTTCAGGATCACTGCCATGGAATCATCGATCGCCCGGATATAAGGATTTGCGTGCATGGGTGCGGTAAGAAACAGAACCGCAAATGACAGAACCGAGACTGATGCGGAGGGAATGAACAGAGAGCGGTTCACTGGATTTATTGTGCTTCCAAGCTCCAGGTCCGGAAAACTTTAGATGTTTGTGTATCGATTAATTGAATCTGCTCGACGATGGTGCGTGATTCCAGATACGGGCCTTCCTGGATCACGGAGAAACGAATGGAAACTTCCAGAACAAGGTTCTTCTCACATTCGCGCAGCAAACGCCCTTCCTCACGATCCACCTTAAATTCCGGCTTTCGTAAAAAGAACAGCTTGTCTTTGTGTTCCAACTGGATCTCGGCCTTCGGAATGACAGTGAGTGGTTCAAATGGGATCGTGCGGGGATTGAAATTCACATCGCTGAAGAGACCTCTATCGGCATCGTAAGGACCGAGTCGGATCGGGATCTGAAAGGACGCGGAGTTCTCGGTCGAGTAAATGAGTTGGCCGGCGATGCTTTTCGGGAGAAACCGCACAATCGCTCCCTTACCGCCCACGTGTTCTCCATACAGTTTCTCGATTTCATCCATCATCCGGATAAAATGCTCATTTTCGAGTTGATTGAGGCGGTTGTCGAATTCCGCAGAGGTCTCGAATTCATCCTTGGCCGGCATCGCGAATGGCAAGCGTTTCTTCAGATCCTGTACGATATCGTTGAATTGGCGTCCCTCATCGGTCAGCTTGGTGAGCGAGTACTCTTCACGCGTTAGGATGTTGTGAACCGACGCGGGTGAAATCTGACGGGTTTTTTCGAGTTTGATAGTGGTAAATTTTGCACTGATCTCGTCCAACGGAGCAGGATTCTGTCCGAGATCGACAAGGAGCTGAAACTCCCGGGAGGATTTGGCTGCGAGATTTTCGATGTCGAGTTTTTCGACGATGGGATTTCGATCCAACCATGTCAGTCGGAAAGTGATCCGGATCTTGGACGCATCCTGGCTTGTCGTGTTGCGCAAGACTCCCTTGACTTCGATGGTTTTGATGTTCCCGAATCCATCGCTGATGTTCTGATAATCATAACTCAGCTCAATTCCTCGCTGTTCTATGTTCTGCACGGCGTGGGCCGATGAGCAGAATACAGCTGTGATGAGGCACAAAGCGACTGAAATGAGATTGCATGCTGTTTTCATTGTGGTGCCCGCCTTTCCTTATGTAAATTACATGAAGTCGCGGTCCGATTCAACCGGCAGAAACCATATCAGATCACGGTAACGGCATCCGGATACTGCAACAGACGCTTCGCTCTGCCATCTTCAATGATCCACGTACTCTCGATCCCGACTGCTCCAATCGCCTCGAAAACAAACTTGGGTTCTATGGCGACAACCGACGAAACGGGCAGAGTAAACTCTGATCGGGAGGTGATGATCGGTAACTCATCGATTTCGATGCCCACACCGTGCGCAATGAAAGAGGATTGATCGCCTGCGATCCCCATGAATTGGTCGCCGAGACCCACTCGCCTCACGGATTCCAGAACATCCTGATAAATCAAACTGGCTTCTTGCTTCGCTTCAATTCTTGACACGATCGTATGTTGAAGATCGATGCTGCACATGTGGGCATCCATGAGCCGATCCGGAAGCTCTCCCAACGCATACACACGTGTCGCATCGGCCAGATAGCCATTATACCCGGCTACAAGATCGATGAAGATCGGTTCACCCGGATTCAATCGGCCCCGTCCCGCACCGCCGGGAGTCGCGGGGTACAATCCGTCTCCGTTCGTCGGACCGTCGAAGGGTCCACGCACAGATCCACCGGGTCCGAACAGTACGTTGCCGTAATGAATGACTCCGTTGAATGACCGCATGGGTAGATACCCCTGGTGTCCCCTCACACGTAGGAAGGATTCGATCCGAGCTGCCAGTTCGATTTCCTGCATCCCATGCTGGATAAAGTCCGGAATGGCGGAGAAGACCTCGTCAAGCATCCCTGCGGCGTGAGTGATCTGTTCATGTTCCCATGCGGATTTCATCGATCGTTGTCGACGGATGAGATGCGAGGCGTCCACGATTTCAGCATCCGGCAGAGAAGCCTGAATCTGCTGGAAGATCTGGACAGGAAGCACATCGGATTCAATGCCGATCCTTGCGTGGGGGAGAGATTTGATTGTTTCGAGCACGTCTCGGAAACGGCGCATGGGGCGAATAGACTGGATCGGAGATTCGCGTTGAGCGCGCGGGAGATATTTTCGGACAAACAATGTGCTCTCTCCTGTTCTCTGTACGATCAGGAAGGCATTCTGAACGGTTCCGGAGTAGTAAAACAGATCGGAATTCTGGGCAACGATGGCGAGATCGATCGAGGCGGTGTCGAGTGCGTCTCGGAAGAGAGCCAATCGTTGGTCGATCTCATGGGACGGGACATGATAGGCTTTCATGCAAAAGCTCCCGAAAAACAAACAGGAACTGAACGGGGTTCAATTCCTGTTGAGAATGTACGTTGTTGAATGCTATTTGTAGGCGTTCTCGATTGCGTCGTAATCAATCAGTTCCGCCGCTTTTTTGGCCTCACCGGCTCCCTGAATGTTCCATGTCTCGATCATCAGGGTGATATTGTTGTTGAGTGCAAAGGTGAGTGTGCCGTGTTTGTCGTCGGACGTATCCATGTTGAAACGTCCCTTCCGTCCTTTGACCGTCACCATTTCGGACTGTGTGTCACCGCCCATGGCCTGCATGGCGGCAGCCATACCCATGATAGCACCGATACCGGCGTTCTGTCCGAGATTACCTCCGAGGACGGTGATTTTTATTTTCTGGGAATCCTTGGTGAACTCTCGCGAGACTTCATGAATTCCGAGAGCGGAATCATTGGCGTTGTCCGTGCTCGTATAGCCGGGAATGGTGGCCGGAAGAAGCGATTTGATGGTTTGGAGATGGAGTTTGGTGATCTCCTGTTTCGCCCATTCGATGTCTTCGAGCGCTTTGGCGTATTTTTTTGCGGTATAATTGTCCTGCGCCGATTTCATCAGATCCTGAACATTGTCCGCATGAACCGTGATGGACAGTGGGAGTATGATGAGCGACAGCACCCAAAACACATAAAAACACTTCATGACTTTCCTCCATGCATGGGCAGAGAAAGAACAAGACCGTTGAGGCAATGCGCTGGTCGAGAACTCCGGCAACGAACTACTCTTCGTCCTCGATCGAATCGCTTTCCTCATTCTTGTCGAATTCGCTGGGGATATTCAACCGGGCACAAGCGCCTTCGTAAACCTGTTTAACAGCCTGTTTTTCTGCGTTGAGTTTCGTGATGCGATCTTTCACTTCCGCCAGTTCCTTCTCGATCTGGGCGTTGATCGCTTCGATTTCACCCTTGGAGAATTTGTAGATATTCTCGTACTTCTCTCTCTGTTCCTCTGTCAGATTTACTGCCATGTTCCACTCCTCTCCTCAAGTTGAAGACCGTGAGGTGACCGGTGCCCGCCGAATCAGTTCGACGGTGAACAGATTCCGGTCACTTCGTGAAAGGGATCACGAGGTTCAGGTGAGTTTTCACCGGGATGTCGTCCTGTGTCGCGGGTTTGAACTTCCACTGTTTCAGGGCATCTTTCGCCGCCTTGACACAGCCGCTCTTTTCGAGCTGTTCGTTCGCTTGAAGGACTTCGATATCGAGAACTTCACCTTTCTCGCTGACAAGCACTCGAAGCTGCACATAACCTGTGACGCCCATCTGTCGAGCAGCCGCCGGAAGGGTGGCGGGAACCTGTGTGAGGACCTGGGGGCGAACCTGTGGATGCTCGATGTAAGTACCTGCCGGAATCTTGGTCGGAACGGGCGTATCAGTCGGAGCGGCCGGCGGTTGAGTCGGTGTCTGAGATGGAGGTGCAGTGGGCGAAGGTTCGGGTGAATTCGTGACGGTTGGAGTCGGTGTGCCCGGCGCACTCGTAGCTTTTGTCGGAGGCGTTTTAGTCGGTGTCGGTGTCACCGTCGGTGAGGCGGTGGCCATCGGTGTGTCCGTTGGAGAGGTCATCGCGAGGCCATCAGCGTTGGTCGGCGATTCCATCGAGGCGACAGTAGGCGTCACCGCTGGAGGCGTCTGCTTGTCTCCACCAGACATCGACATGATCACCACGATCAGCAGAATCAGGATGCCAATCCCGCCGCCTATCATCACGACAGGATTCTTCAGATCGAACGTGGCTTTTTTCTGGGACGGCATCAGGAAACTCTCGTCGAACACAACCGAATCCTTCGGAGTGGGTTCGACCGGTTCCGCTTTAGGACGCGGAGGTTCCGCTTTCGGCTGGACCGGCTCGGGCGGTGGAGGAGGTGGAGGAGGTGGAGGAGACGGAGCGGGTGGATGCGTGGGTTCCGGTTCCTTCGCCACAATCCGATCGGGCTCTTTACGAGCGCCGCGTGACCGATCTTTCTTCCCTTTGGATTTAGGCCGTGCCGCTTCCTCGAAGGCGATTTCGACGGGGGGCTTCTGAGTAACCACCGCGTCCGAAGGCTCCGAACGGATATCGATCAGCTCCAAATCGGGTTCGGCAATCGGAGCCGGTTCTTGCGGTATCTGAACAACTGGTTCCGGCTCACTCGGAGCTTCTTCTTCGACGATAGCCGCCCGAGAAACCTCGGGTTCAGCCTTCACCACAACCGGTTCCGGTTCGGGGATTTGAACAGCTGGTTGTTCCTCGACGACCGGAATACGACGTGGCGGAGATTCCTCATAGGACGGCGTGACCGGTGCAATGGGTTCCTCGATGGAGTCCAGCTCGGGATACAGTTCGGTGTCTTTGATCGATTCAAGTAACTCGGGAACTTCACGCGCAATGTCATTTCTGAAGAGGGTTCGCATGTATAAACCGAGATCGAGAATCTTCTGCGGGGGTTTATGCGCGTTGAGATAGCTGTCGAGATCCGAGCGAAACTCTTCGGCTGTTTGATAGCGATCCGAGGGGTTCTTTGCAACGGCTCGGAGGATGATCCGGTCGAGCGTCGTCGAGATCCGCGCGTTGACACTCGATGGAGGAGTCGGATCCCATTCACGGACCTTCTGCAAAATGGCCATTTCATTATCTGCGAGGAACGGCCGCTTGCCGGTGATCATCTCGTATAAAAGAACACCGACCGAGAAAATATCCGACCGGCGATCGACCGGCTGTCCGGACGCCTGCTCGGGAGACATGTAAAGGATCTTGCCTTTTAAGGCGCCGATCTGGGTGACGGAATTCTTGGCGGCTGCCTTGGCAATACCGAAATCGACTAGTTTGACTTCGCCTTCATAAGAAATCAGGATGTTCGCGGGGCTGACATCGCGGTGGACAATATTGAGATCCTCGTTATTGAATCCCTTTTTGCGATGGGCGTAATGAAGTCCCGCTAGCAGTTTGGATGCGATCTGGACGCCGAGTTCGATTCGGAAGGGATTGTTGACCCGGCGGCCGGTGCGCATGACCTCCCTGAGATCCTTGCCGGCGATATATTCCATGGCGATGTAGTACGAACCATCTTCCTCGCCCAGTTCATAGATTTGCGCGATATTGGGATGAGTCAACTGCGCGGCAACCTTGCCCTCATCAATGAACATGGTGATGAAGTCTTCGTTTTCGACCAGATGCGGCAGAATCCGTTTAATCGCAACGATCTTTTCGAATCCCTCCGGTCCCCGCTGCTTGGCTTTCCACATCTCGGCCATTCCACCCGAAGCAATTTTCTCGATCAGGATGTACTTGCCGAACCGAATTCCCTCGCGTGAATCCCGTAAGACCGGGCCGGATGTTTTCTCTGCGCGTTCCAGAGCAGAGAAAATTTCACCGCGCGGCAATTCCGTCGTTTTGGCGTCGGATGAATACAGCAGACTGGGAGGTTCCTCGACGGACTGACTCCCGGCTTCGTCGATCACATGCATGGCATCGGAAATGATCTTGTCGATCTCCCCGACCGATTCCTTCTGTGGAGGTTCGACCGGTTTGGTTTTAACCGGTTGAGCCGGTTCAGGCGGTTTGCTTTCGACGATCGGCTTCGGAGTCGGAGTGGCCTTTGGTTTTGCGGTTGATGCTCGCAGAAGACCCGAAAGGGTGTCTTCGAGGATCGAGTCGAGATCGCGTTCCGGGGATTTCTCCGGTTTTTTCTCTTCTTCCGATCCCATCTCGTCCATCTCTGATGTTTTGAGCAGGGTTTCGAGCGTTTCGTCGAGAAGTTTATCGAAGCTGCGCCCTTCCTCACGTTTCGGCTTGACGGTATCGGCGTCCTGAGTCGGAGTAACCGTACGGGGAGATTCGCTCATCCCCGAGGAATCTTCGGATTCCGCCAATCCAAGGTGTTCTCGAATCTTGATCAGAAGTTCTTCGTAATTGAACGGCTTCAGGATGTAATCGTCGGCAAAATAATCCTTCATCGCCTGTCGTTTGTATTTGTAGCTTTTATATACGCTGGTGGTGATCAGAACCGGGATTTTCTTTCCGACATCCGATTGTTTGATCGCTTTGCACACTTCGAATCCGTGGAGTTTTGGAAGCATTGCTGACAGAAGCACCAGATCGACCTGCTCTTCGGCGAATTTTTCGAGTGCGTCCAGTCCGTCATAGGCTTTGACAACCTCGAATCCCGCCTGAATCAGGAAATCCTCCGTCGCCTTCATTTTCGAGACTTCGTAATCAACAAGAAGTATCTTTTTTGAGCCGCTTCCGGTCATTCCCGCCTCTCTTTTCATTTCATTCTGTCCGCAAACGAAATAGCAGTCGAACTGATTTCATATATCATGGCATTGTCATTGAGTCAATAACTATGGGGGAAAAACGCACATTGATTTCATCTTCCATACTTAATATCATGCCACAACCGATCCGGAATGTCAGGTGGAAATTATCGCAGGGAGAAAAATTCATGATCGATACAGTTCGCTGGAACCGTCCCATTCTCGAAGTCCTCGACCAGACCCTTCTACCCAACCAGGTCGCATACCGTTCCTGTTCATCCGTCACGGACATTGCGGACTGCATCCGACGTCTCCAGGTGCGAGGCGCTCCGGCGATCGGTGTGACGGCTGCCTATGGCATGGCTATTGCCGCAATCACGTCTAACAATGAACCCGACCCGCGTGCATTCATCCACCGCTCCGCAGAGATTCTCGCGGAGACTCGTCCCACCGCGGTCAATCTGTTCTGGGCAATCGCACGCATGACCGCCTGTTATGAGAAACACGGCGATGACCCCGTTGAGCCCATGATTCGGGAAGCGGTTCGGATCCACACGGAAGATCTCGACAGTTGCCGCTCAATCGGTCGCTTCGGTGCTGCGCTCATGCCCGCTTCAGGCACGATTCTGACCCACTGCAACGCTGGAGCGCTTGCAACCGCTGGCTATGGCACCGCACTGGGCGTGATCCGGGCGGCCATCGAATCGGGAAAGAAACTGAGAGTTTATGCCGATGAGACGCGTCCGGTGCTCCAGGGCGCACGCCTCACCGCCTGGGAATTGCTCGAAGATGGCATCGATACCACCCTGATAACAGACAACATGGCTGCATACCTGATGAGCCGCGGTGAGATCGATGCGGTAATCACGGGTGCGGACCGGATTGCCGCGAACGGTGATGCAGCCAATAAAATCGGCACCTACGGTGTGGCACTGGCAGCCCGGTTTCACCACATCCCATTTTACATTGCCGCTCCATGGTCGACGATCGACATGACGATCGGGTCGGGTGGCGAGATCCGGATCGAAGAACGGGATCCGGCGGAAGTGACACATATCGGAGGAATCCGCATCGCTCCCCGGGATATCAAGGTCCGTAATCCCGCTTTCGATGTAACACCGCATGATCTGATCCATGCGATTGTCACCGACCGGGGTGTCGCGTTGCCGCCATTCACGGAATCACTCGGTCGGCTGGCCTGTGCGTATCAGTCCCCCGCTTGATGCTCCAGTTCAACCAAGGAATCAATCAGAGTAGTCTCTTCGTCCCTTTGAATGGTCCGAAAATCCAGAAAGACCGCATCATCACGGATGCGTGCGATCACCGGAATCCGCAATTTTCGGAGGCGGTCGAGCAATTCTGTGGATGTCCATTGGGGCGCGCTCAGGATGACGCCCCAGGTCGGTAACGTGACTCCGGGAAGCGCTCCGCCTCCGACCACCGCCAGGTCTCGTTGCGCGGTCGCCTGTTGAACCGATTGATTGTTTCGAAAGCGACGAATCCAGTTGATGACGCGCCGCCGTATGGTTTGTTCGGATTGCGAGAGCGTTCGTAAAACCGGGATCTCATCCCAGGCACGCGCTGGATCCCGGTAGACTCTGAGCGTTGCCTCGAGTGCAGCCAGGGTCAGTTTATCGATTCGCAATGCTCGCGCCAGGGGATGTGATGCGGCTCGGGCAATCAGATCTTTCCGTCCGCACAGAATGCCGGCCTGCGGTCCCCCGAGGAGCTTGTCTCCGGAGAAGGTGACGAGATCGAAACCGAGTCGGATGCATTCGGGCACTGTTTCAGCCTGCCAACCATAAGGGGATCCGTTTACGAGACATCCACTGCCCAGATCATACATGACCGGGATGCCGGAGCGTCTTCCCAGTTCCACGAGTGATTCGCCCGACACCGATGATGTGAATCCCGTCATCGAAAAATTGGACCAGTGGGCCTTGAATAGCAGCCCGGACCGTTCGCCGATCGCCTGTTCGTAATCTCGCACATGTGTTCGGTTCGTTGTGCCGACTTCGCGCAGAATGGCTCCACTGGCCGCCATGACATCCGGTATCCGGAACCCTCCGCCAATCTCTATCAGTTCACCGCGTGACACGATCACCTCGCGACCCGCGGCGATTGCGGCTAGTGCGAGCAACACGGCTCCGGCGTTGTTGTTGACCGCAAAACCGGCTTCGGCACCGGTGAGATGTCGAAGAAGCCGGTCGATATGGTCGGATCGATGCCCTCGTTGTCCGGTACTGATATCGATCTCGAGATTTGAGTAGGAAAGGGAGGCGTCCCGGACGGCCTCGATTGCTGACGCGGCGAGAGGTGCTCTGCCGAGATTCGTATGGAGCACGGTTCCGGTGGCGTTGATGACATGCACGAGAGACGGATGGAGATGCGCATTGACGTGGTCGAGAATCCGATCGAGAGGCGGTCGATCGGTGGTTGAGGGGGGATTGGGTTCTCGGCGGAGGATTTCAACGGCTTCCTGACACAATGCCTTGACAAAATCCCTGCCATGATCCGCGATGAGCGGAAGGAGTCGGGGATGTTCGAGTAAACGGTGAATGGGTGGGAGATCACGGGGATTCATGGCGCCTCCACGGAAGATGCGTTGATCGATCCAATGCATGATAGCATCGGATAACGCGTCATGCCAGTCGATTCGGGATGGGGTCTGCAAAACGACTCTGATTCGAGAGACATCGTCGGTGGTGATTGACTCGAACGATCCGGGAATGTATAGTATGGAGGTTGAATATCATGCGATGCACGGAGTCAACGGAATGCAGAAAAAAAGACCCGGAAAGAAGTCTCTGATCGCTCGATTGGGGCTATTTGACCAGTATAATGTCTCATTCATACTGACCTCCCTGATCCCTCTCGGAATTCTGGTCTATGTTTTCGTCGAGTTCCTTTATCCGGCCTTGGCCCAAAGTGGTTCCAGTCAGCTGATTCCGTGGTTGAATCTCCTCATCATCTTCCTCGTCTTTCTCGCAATTCTCGGATTCTTCGTATCGCGCGCCGCCACACGCGGAACAGTCGATCAACTCAAAAACTACAACGATCAGCTCAAGAATCTCTTCGACATCTCGGGATCGCTCAGCCAGCAAAGTCATCTCGACGTGCTGCTCGAATCACTGATCAAGGCGGCAATCGAAATGACCAATGCATCGGCGGGATTGATCCTGATGAGAGATGATACCGATCCGTCTCTTCTGCGTTTTGAAGTTTCGATCGGAACGGGTGCGATCACGGAACGCGAGATACCGGCAGACCGGGGTGTTGCCGGGTGGGTGGCGACACATGGTGAATCCGTTCTCATCAATGATCTTGACAGCGATCCTCGCTATGAATCCGGCTACAATATCCTGCCGAATTTCGACACCTCGGCGATTCTCGCCGTACCATTGAAAGTCGGCGGAATCGTATTTGGAACCATGGAACTGCTCCATCGAAATCGTATCTCCTGCTTTTCTGATGAGGATCTGACCATCACCCACATACTTGCAGGCCAGGCATCCATCTATGTCGAGAACGTCAAATTCCGGGAGAATCAGCAGAATTACTTCATTCACATCACCGAGATTCTGCTGTCGGCTCTCGAGGAAACCCGGCAGTTCTGGAAGGATCACAACAAGAACACCGCTCGTTACAGCAATCTTCTGGGCCGCAAACTGCACCTCAACGAGACCGAACTGCGTGATCTTCACTATGCGTCGCTGCTGCATGATATCGGGTTCGTTCAGATCAATCTGAGGGAAGGCAATCCGAGGAAGATGGTCGAAATGCATCCGGAGATCGGGTACAAGATGATTGCACCGATCAATCTCTGGCGGCATCTCGCTCCTATCATCCGTCATCACCATGAGCGGTATGACGGAGCGGGTTACCCGATGAAGCTCAAGGGCCAGGAGATCCCGTTCCTCTCGAGGGTACTCGCTGTCGCCGAAGCGCTGGATTCGTTGACCAACCGGCATTCCTATCGACCGGAGAAGCTCGATTTCAGGCAGGCATGCAAGGAAATTGCGGCATATTCGGGCACGCAGTTCGATCCTCGTGTCGTGGATGCACTCGAGGAACTGATGCTGGAAAACGCTCTGTAATCCTATCGTTCAGCTCTGGCAATCGTGCTTCCTTTCCGGTATAATAGTGACGTTCTTCGAGGACTGATATTTGTGTTCAATCAACACTATCTGGAAAGGGAATCACCATGAGAAGAATCATCGCTATTGGGATTCTTATGTTCTGCATGAGTGTTTCGTGTATTTACGCTCAAACGATCCGGCTGGTTTCTCTGGCAAGCACCTCTCCGTCGCCTCCGTATACGTCATGGTCGACCGCGAGTCATACGATTCAGGCGGTGATCGATGTGTGCAACGCCGGGGACACGATCCTTGTCGATAATGGAACCTACACGGAGACTCTCACGGTCGATCAGGATCTCACGCTCCAATCCTACTGTCTCGAACCCCAATCCTGTATCATCTCGGCCCCGACTTCCTCCTCCTCACCTGTCGTGACGATTGCTGATCCGACCCTTTCGACGGGACTCATCACGATCAGAGGGTTCACAATCACCGGTGACGCTCCGGAAGGCATCTATATACCCAATAATGAGAGCGCGACGGCCAATTTTCCAGTCATTGCCAATTGCATTGTCCGGGATTTCCCCAACTACGGTCTTCATGCCTACAATGCAAATTTCACATTGGAATTCTGTACCATCGTCGATAACGCGACCGGTGTCTATCTCGATAACTGCGCCAGCGGTTCGTGGGTGCGATACAATATCATCGCATCGAACACCGTCTATGGACTCCAAGCCGGTACAGCCACATATCTTGCTCTCGAGGACAACTGCTATTTCGACAATGGGTCACATCTGTTCGGACTTCCTTCAGCCTGGTGCGATAAATGGAGCGCGGATGTGGTGGCCGGGGTCGATCCATTGTTTGTCGATCCAGACAACGACGATTTTCACCTCGCAGATGGCAGCCCATGCATCGATTTCGATCCTGGTGACTATGGGTATTCGGACTGTGCGCAAACGATTTACGACCAGAATGAATCTCCCTTCGATCTTGGAGCCTACGGTGGGAATGGGCAATCACCGACAAGTCCGAACCTGGATTCGGCTTCGCGTTCACCGACTCCGGGTACGACGCGCGTCGCGGCCAATGCCCCGGTATCATTTACCATTCGAGATACGCCGGCCGGAATTGATCTGTCAACGCTGGCCGTCACGATC
>CAYYMM010000116.1:0-13635 GCA_964472395.1 uncultured bacterium
CCGCGGGGTCGGTGTGATCGTCGGAGGAATCGTTGGCGGAGGCGTCGGCGACGGCTGCCCGCAGGGTCCGACCGAGTCGATCAGGATGTCGTCGATGTTCCAGCCGCAATATGTCCAACCCGAATCCGTCGGGCCCATTCCCCATCGGATCTTCACATTGGAGGAGCCTGCCGCGGTCGCCGAAATGTCCAGCGTCCAGAGCGACCATGCCCCGGCCTCCATCGTGGCTCCATTGGACCAGACGGTCGCCCAGCTTGTCCCGCCATTGCCGCTCACCTGCACCGTCGCATGGTCATACGAGCTGGATTCGACTCCGAGCCATCCGTAGAAGCTCAGAGTGACAGCCGCGGATGCCGAACAATCGATGAGGGATGTGGTCAGATAATGGGTTGTCGTCATGCTGTTCGGATAGTCCCCGTTGAGATTGTACCCGAATATGTTCGATCCTGTGTGCCCCGCAGTCGGATCGGGTTCGCCATACTGGCCGCCCTGTCCGGTCGGCACACCGAACGCCCACATTCCTTCGACCGTCCATCCCGGGTTCACATCCAGCGGTTCCTGGAGCATCACGGTCTGTTCGAGCGTGATGAAATGATAGAAGACCCCGCTGTTGTCATTGTAGCTGTCGTTGCCCGACACATCGGTCGCGCCGACCGCCACGTAAATGAGCGTGCAATCGTCGATTCCTTCGATGGACATGGAGTGCGTCGTGTTGAGTTCAGCGCCGACGAGTTCCTCCTGGGGAGGCAGCGTCGTGCCGTAGAACAGCCGTGACAGGGAGGGTTCGCTGGTGGTCCACGAAACGGTGGCGCCATCCAGGCCGACCCCCGAGATGACAACATTCGAGATTGCGGGACCGATGCAGTCGATCGTCGCGGTGTCCTCGACCAGCACCGGCGCACCCTGGCAGGCCGCGTCCTGGTAGGTTGACGTGAGCACATCTCCGTCGACGGTATAAAGATCGCCGGCTCCGCCCGACCCATAGGTGGTGAACTGACCCTCGAAAATGCCCATGTCCGGAGCGATCTCCGTGCAGATCACATCGAATCCCGCCGGATCGCTCGAACTCACGACATGCGCCAGGGCCTGCTCGACAGCCGACGGATTCTGATTCAGATCCGCATCGAGCACGCGAACGAGGACATCGCTCTGGCAGTTGTAGCTCGGCGCCGTGAATTGAACGATGCCGCACGAGGGTGCTTCCGACAGCACATTGACTTCGAGGGGATCGAGATTGTAACCGGTGACCACAACGGTGACATTGATGCCGGCTTCAACCGGTGAGGCGAGCTGGATATGGGCCATGCCGGCTGCCGCGATGGCCTTGCCGAGCAGGACACCTTCCTGCGAAAGGGCGACGAGCGCCCCCTCATCCGCGATGGCGATGTCGATCGATTCGGTGCCGGCCGGAATCGTGGCCGGAAGATCGATATCCGGAGTCGCCGGTGTGTCGGTGCGCAGGATCATGGACGGGTCGCCGAACCAGTGGAACAGTCTGAAGGTGTAGAGCGTTTCTGCGGAGTTGCCTTCATACATGTGCATGTAGTATTTGCCGAAGGCCATGGCTTCGCAGACGTTCTTCGAATTGGAATAGCGGTTGCCGGAATGGGTTGAGTCATACTCGGGCCAGAAACAGGTGAACATGCCGTGAGTGAGCAGATCGTTGAATCCGGAATAACTCACACGGGTCGCCGCCATCACGCCGACTGCGCCGCCGTTGGCCTTCTTCTGGAACGCCTCGGCAAAACAGTCCGAACTGTAATCAACGGCACCCGTCAGACAGTTGGTCGAAAAAACAACTGGTGTTTTGTTGCCATTGGTCAGCGCGTTGACATTCGATACGGAGTATGGAGGATCGCCCCAGCCGTTTTCCGCCCCATGATCGCGATGCTGCACCAGGCCGACTCCGGAATTGATCGCACTGGTGATCGCGGCCGTAGCCTGCGAAGTCGATCGGAAGAGCGCGGTCCATTCGCTCGGGATCGGATCGGGATGCGCCGGGCGGTGCGGGTAGCTGTCGCTGCGGAAATGATACGTCGAGCAGCCCGACGCACCGGTGCACATGGCGTGCTGGATGCTCATGCCGACTTCCGTCTCGAGAAAATCCATCACGTAGGTGCCGGTTTCGTAAAACCAGCGATCCGCCTCGCAATAGGGCGAATAATCATCCTGCAGATAAGCGGCGATCAGGGCGGTGTGATACCAGTTGGCCGGGGCCGGATTCCGGTCATACGCGATGATCTTGTTCACGACATCCGTGCAATGCTGTTCGGTCTGTGCGCTGATCCGTCCCATGAAAACTTCCGGGAAGTAATCCGAGCCCTGGAGCAGCGAGTAGGGGAGATCCGAGGGGAATGGGCTGCCGTAGGCATCGGGCGTGACGGTCGTGAGCGGCACGCGGTTGTAATCACCGACCAGCAGAACATACGTCGGTGCAGGATCCCAGTCGTTGTAAGCATTCTGCAGATAGCTCTGAATCGCGGCCGACGTCGTCCCGCCGACCTGCGTCAGCGTCACGAGTTGCGTCTGATAGCCCATCAGCGTTTTCCATTCGACCAGCGGCGCGAGTTCTTCAGCAAAACTGTCGTAGGTGATGATCAGATACTCCGCGCCATCACGCCCGGGACGACCTGTATCTTCAGGCAGGCGCGTATAGTTCGTCAGCAGCATCTCGAACTGCCGCTCGAATGCCGGTGAACTCAGCCGGGCGCGATCCGCAAGTATTGCGCGATCCACCGGTCCGGAGAACGCAATCCGCACGGTCATGTCGGGAGTCGCGAGTATTTCGCCGTGGAGAGGATTGTACCGGATGGGATCGATCTCGAGAAACACCACGCGGCGACCCCGGATAAAGCCATCCTGGGTGATCCGGACAGCCGTGTTCGGAGTAAAGGCATCCCGGTGGTACGAGGCGGTATCGATCACGAGATCATCCGGATCGCGATCGGGTCCGCATTCCGGCTGTGGCGGCTGAGCGGGCAGGATCGGATTGTCCCGGGTGAGGGGGATCTCGGTGCGCATATCGGATGACAGAGACAGGGTTACGCCGGGTGGCACCTCGAGAAACACCCCGCGGAACGGTAGCTCGGGCTCCCCGGGAGCCCCGTGCCGGCCGCAGCCCGCGATGTCGATCTGGTCGAATGTCCCCTGGGAACGCTCGATCCGAGTCGCGGTCATACCCGGAAAATCCACGGTCAGCGTGATACCACCGTCATCCTGGACATACTCGACGGAAGCGGGATCGCTCAAGACGGCATCCGGCTGAAAGGGAATAAACTCGGCGATTCCGGTCGAAGCGCACAGGACGCCGATCAGAGCAATCGTCAAACTGGAAAGACAATGCATGAAAACCTCCATCGGGAAAAAGCCATTCGGTAAAATTGCAATAACTGTGCCTTTTCTTCTGATGGCTGGTTGAGTATGATCACATCCTGTCTCGATGGATGTCCGTACGAAAGGAGTCACCATGAATCGATCGATCGTTCACACTGCCGCTGCCCCGGCCGCGGTCGGCCCTTATTCGCAGGCCGTTCGCGCCAACGGCTTTCTGTTCGTCTCGGGCCAGATCCCGCTCGACCCCGCCACCGGCGCCCTGGCCGGACCGGATATCGACACGCAGACCCGGCAGGTTCTGAAAAACATCCGAGCGATCTTGGAATCGCAGGGAATGACCGAATCGCATGTTGTCAAGACGACCATTTTTCTGCGCGACATGAATGACTTTCAGACCGTGAACGGAATCTATGCCGGTTCGTTTCCCGTGGATCCCCCGGCACGCGAAACGGTCGAGGTGTCGCGGTTGCCGAAAGACGTCCGGATCGAAATCTCAGCGATTGCCGTCATCGCCTGACCCGTTCGGAGATTCATCATGAGCAGCGATGCCCTGAAAGCGGAGTGGGAAGCTCTGTCGACGCCATGGATCCGCGAAACCCGGCATGGCAAAAACCCGACACGCACCGGGTTGCTCGATCGACCGATGATCGATGCCTGCGGCGATGTGACGGGAAAACGAGTGTTGGATTGCGGGTGCGGCGAGGGTCGGTTTTGCCGGATGATGGCCAGCCGGGGGGCCCGGTATGTCCTGGGACTCGATCGGTGTGAACCGATGATCCGATCCGCTCAGGAATTACCCGTCGATGCGATTGAGTATCATGTTGCGGACGTTCAGAATCTGGGGTTCCTCGAAGATGCCTCGTTCGATGTCGCGGTGTCGTATCTGAATCAGTGCGATCTGCCGGATTTCGCCTCCAACACCCGGGAGGTGTTCCGCGTGCTCAGGCCGGGCGGACGATTTGCAATCGCAAATCTGCATCCCATGCGGTCGGCCGTGGGATACTGGCAGAAATCCGCAGAGGGTGTTAAGCAGCATGTCATTTTGGATCGATACCTCGACGAGGGCGCTCGCAGGTGGAATCTGATGGGCGTGGATCTCACGAACTTCCACCGATCGCTCGCAACGTATGTGAACTGCTTTCTGGAGACGGGGTTTCGACTGGTGCGCCTGATCGAGCCGACCGTCACATGCGAAGAAGTTGCGGTCTATCCGGAACTTGCGGACGAACAGAGGGTGCCGAATTTTGTGATCTACGTGCTGGATCGACCTGAATAATCGAATGAAATCAAGTTGTTAGCGATTTGACAGGTCGAGACGAATCGGTTAGAACATAAACATGCGAGTATGTGTGTTCACCGTGAATCTTGCTTCTGTGAAAGGAGACAAAGTTGTATGGGACGTGAATTGAAACCACCGAAAAACGTGAAGAAGAAGCCCGAGAAGTCGATCAAGGAAAAGCGGGAACTCAAGCGCCAGAAGAAGGACGGCTCGACCTTGTAACCCACCCGTTTCTCGCTATACTGAAATAAAGGGACACCTTACTTAATTCACCTGTGACTCCAGCCAAAGAGCTGTTTCGCCCACAAACAGGGGCATCTGAAAACCGAAAACCGAAAACGTCAAACCTATAATCGAATTAAGTAAGGTGTCCCCTTATCTAACCGTCGCCGTGGCAGGCTTCGGCGGGACGGATAAAAAGAAAGCGCCCTGGAACCGGTATCGAACGGTTTGCTCCAGAGCGCCTTCACGAACACATATCCACACTGAACACTACATCTTGACGGAATCAATCATCATCATCCCGCCATCACGAGTCTGAATCCGTAACTGCAACGCATCCCCATCGATGACCAGAAACAGATTTCCAACCGTCCCGCTCACCATCTCGGGAACCTCGAACCGTATGTCCGCCTTGCCGTCACGATTCAGATCCACCCCGAGCACAAACTCGGCCTGATCCAGTATCCTCGCTTCGCCGGATGCCGCAACATCCAGATCCTTCCACAGCGGCACGGTTTCACCCGAGCGATTCTCGAGGAGCAGATCCACTTTGCCCGCCCCGACTGCAAGATGCACAGGCCGCAACGCGATCTGCCCATCCTTCACGTCAACCGGGTTTTCCTCGAGAATGATCGCCTTGATCTTGGTCAGCCGGTCGAATGCCACCAGCGTGTATGCCCGGCCATCCTTGATCGGAACATCCTTCAGCCGAATCAGTGCCTCATCCGGAGCACACCCCGAGGTCGAAATGTCAATCGTCTGCAACCCCGTCATGAGTCTCCGGAAATCTCCCGCTTCTCCGAAACCGATCAACTGCTCGAACGGCATCCGCTCGTTGAACCACACATCATACTCGAACGGTCCCGGTGACAGATTCACAAACCGGAATGCTCCCGAATTCCTCGGATCGATCCGCACGGTCTCACCATCCGGCATCTGCGCCACGATAAACACGACCCCGAGCAAATCCTGAACCGCAAACACATTCACAACACCATCCACTCGCAAACCGGGTACCGCATACCGGAAATCCGCAATACGGTCCATGTCGGCATCGATCCCGATCCGCATCCCTGTCGAGGGGATCCATAATCCATCCCGTGTTTCGCCGAACCCGAGATCCTCCAGGAGCATCACCGGAAGACCCTTGCCGAGGGGCAAACGCCACAAATCCACAGGACCGGCATCATACGCCGCATGAATGACCCGCGCCGCCGCATCATGCCGAACCGAGGGGAACAGCAGATTCTCATCGATCACCATGGTCTTCAGTTCGCTCATCCGATCATAGACGACCAGCGTCATCCGATCACCCGCATCGAGTGCCCAGTCGCTGATCTTGATCAGTTCGTTTTCTCCGTATCCATCGTCTACCGTTATGAGATCAAATGAGTAGCGCCCGGCTGGAATTGCGCGATACTCGGTGGATTGCGTGAAAGCCAGCCGATCCACCAACCGGTCCGTACCATCGATCCGAACGGTAATGTCGGGTGTATCCGGCGAGAGATGAATGATGCGGATGTACCCGTTCCGGTCGATGACTCCCGGCGCATGCGTGCTCTGCATCGCGCTCGATACAACCGAAAAGAGAACGGTGAGTGCCAATCCGAGACCAACTATATATTGCTTCGATTTCATCGTGTGTTCCTCCATGTGTTACCTGAACCATATTCACGGGTTTCCTGTCCCGAACGGTGTGACTGACGGTGCCAGTCGCGACCGCATGCTTGTATTTATAGAATCTTGATTTTATTTGTCAAGTTTAATCGAGTCGAAAGCGCGAGGTCGCCCCGGAGCTTGCAATTTGCCTGCATCAGCCGTATGAAATTCTCCTCAGGCCCAAGAGGAGGAAGGCAGAGGCAACGATGAACGACGAAACGACCAAGATTGAGAATCGATCAACCGGCGTACTGCAAGCGACACAGTCCGTTCCGGATCTGTGGCAGATCGGTACCCCTCTGTTCGCCGATTACATCATCGACGGTATTCTCGGAAAGGGAGGCATCGGAACGGTCTACCGGGTCCGGCGTCTGAGCGATCAGGAACTCTTTGCGGTCAAAACGATGGGGGATTGGCGTGAGGTTTCGTTTGCGGAGCGGCAGGCGTTGATCCGCGAACTCAGGACGTGGCTTGAGTTACCCTTGCATCCCAACATCACGACATGCCGGTTCTACCGGTCGATCGATCGACGGATCTGCATCTTCTCGGAGTATCTCAGCGGCGGATCGCTCCGATCCTGGATCTATCAGCACAAATTCCCCGATCTCGCATCGCGGATCGATACTGCGATCCAGATCGCCCGGGGTCTGAAAGTCGCTCACGATCACGGAATCATCCACTTCGATGTCAAACCGGCCAATGTGCTGATGACGCAAGATGGGATCGCGAAACTCACCGATTTCGGCCTCTCACGGTCGAATCCGCTCTTCGATGGCATCATTCAGGGATCCGCGTTCGAGCCCAACAGCTACCTCACGGACAACGCGTACGGCATGACCATCGCCTACAGTTCACCCGAACAGGCCGGCCGGCAACCCATGACCCATCAGACGGATATCTGGAGTTTCGGCGTCTCGCTGATCGAACTCTTCAGAGGAGATCTCCCGATCAACCAGGGTTTTCTTGCCGATTTCGTGTTGGATCAGATGGATCGCGACGGGAGAATCAACGACGGGATTCTGCCGGTGCGTCTGCGGGCGATCATCCGGGGATGTCTGCAACGCGATACCAGCGTGCGCTTCGACGACATGGGGGACATTGCCGATCGACTGATTCAGGCCTATCGTGCCGAAACCGGTCGAGCGTATCACCGTCCGTTCGACGCACCGAAACCCAGGCGGAATATCTGGATGAAACCGCTGTCCCGCGAAACGGGTCAGGGCAACGGCTGGTCCGACCCGAAAGAATGGTACATGCGCGCATACGCCAGCAATCGTTCGGCATCCATTGCCATCGCTCATACCGACGACGAAATCCAGAATGGACTCGCCACATTCTCGGACTTGGAACTGTTCCACGCCGCGCAGGAACTGTATCAGACAGCCGATCATTTCCAGCAGCTCGATTCCCGGCTCGAATTCTCCGTTTTCCTTCTCGAGTTCAGCCGGTACCTTCAGTTTATCGGCGATTTCACGGGTTCGACTGCCCTCCTGGATCTCGCCTGCCAGTATCTCGCAAATGAAGTCCGTGACCCCGAAGCCATCCGACTGCATCTCGAGGTGATCGATGCGATGGCCCGTGCCGCAACGATTTCCGGAGATCTATCCCGTGCGGAAGCACTGTACGAGCGCGGACTTGAGGTGCTGGCCCGACCGCTGGATCCGATTCTGTCGCACTCCCGGCAGGATGCAGCCCGATTCCTCACGAATCTGGGGATCGTCAAAGCCCGGATGTCCAAACTCGATCAGGCGGTAAAGGCCTTTCAATCCGCCCAGTCGCTCCTCAATCAGGACAGACTGGAATCAACGACGAGTCTTCTATCGATCCTGACCGACTACAATCTGACGCTCGCCTTGCAGCCTCACGCGCCGCCCGAAATCTTTCTCATGCGGCTCGAATCGATCATCGCCGCCTTGAAGGAACGGAACCACCCCGACGAGCCTCTCGATCACTATATCGCCTCAGCCGAGATGTTCCATGCTTTCCATGCTTCCGGTATTCTCGAACGTTCCACGATCGATGCAACGATGCGAAAAGCCGCGGCCCGTCTGAACGCCCTCGTCGGGGCCGGGCGGGACGAGTTTCTGCCGCAGCTCGCTCAGCTCCATCTGATGAGCAGTTCCATCCTTCGCCGACACGGGGACTTCGAGGGCGCCCGACAAGCCTCGAACGATGCACTCGCGATTCTGGAGCGCCTCGTTCAGGAGGAAGGCCGGTCGGAATGGATGGATCTGCTGGCGACGGGGCATCATCATTTCGGACTCGTGATGATGGATCTCGCAGATCCGGATGCCGCTTCGAAAGCCTTCCTCAAGGCGGAACACCTGCTCGATCATCCCAGCCGGACCGGGAGAACCGTCACCATCATCCGGATGCTCATTGCGGTTCGGGCGGGGCTGGCGGGTATCCTTCAAACATTGGGGCGTTCCGACGACCTGATCGCCCTGTCCGAGCGTCACGCCGCGACCACAACCCACCACACGGAAATGCTCATGCACCCGGTCTGTTTTCCCGAACATGCCCGCCTGATCGCTCGAATCGCCCTCATGTTCGCGGAAGCCGGGTTGCCCGATCACGCCCGTCCGATCGCGCGTTCCGCCTCCCACGCCATCCATGCGGTCTTACAGTCCACTCCCCGAAGCGACCTGACCCTGCTCAGAAATCGACTCGCGGAAGCCGGACTGTGGGAACTCGGTTGAGGGGGTCCGGATCGTCAAAACGCATGGCCGATGGCGAGATGAAACACCATGGGATCCTCGCCGTCCCGCCGGTCGAGGTTGTAGCCCAGATCCGCCCGGATGGGGCCGACCGGCGTATCGAGCCGCAGACCGAATCCCGCCGCCGGTCTCACATACGGCGGTTCCGGTTCGGTCAGAAACGTGTTCCCCGCATCGATGAAAACCCCTGCCGACAGCTTCCGGAAGAGGGGGAAACGCGCCTCCGCATTGGCCAGCCAGTAGGTCTGTCCACCGAGAGGATGGTCATCACTCCCGAGCGGACCCAGGTCCTGTTCGTGAAAGCCCCGGTGCGAATTCGCGCCACCGAGGAAAAACCGTTCGCCGAGCGGCAGGTCGGACGAAAGCGACCAGATCCGGCCCCCGCGCAGGGCAAACGCCAACGATGCATATGTCCCGAGCGGTTCGTAATGACGGACACCGCATTCCAGCCGCTGAAACCGCATCGAGCCTCCCAGAAAGTCCATCGATGACTTCAGGCGCGCGAACACGAGACTGCCTGTGCGGGGGAAAAACATGTCATCGCGCGAATCATACGAGATGCCCGGAATGAATGCGGCAATCCGGCCGTTTTCGTAATCGAGTTCCCCGGCGACATCTGCGGCGACGTCAAACGCAGTCCGACGCTCGTATGTATACTCGAATGTCGCCCGCAGGGCCTTTGAAAACCGACGGGACACGCCCGCTCCGAGACTCGTGATCGCCTCCGAAAACCCGCTTTGCGTCCGGTCGTCCGTGTAGGATGCGTTCAGAAACGGATCGAGCCGGCTCCCGAAGATGTTGGGCTGCGACAGCGCGAGACTGGTCGAGTTGCGCTGTGGCCCCGCCAGCGACGATAGACTCCCGCTGATCGCCTTGCCGAACAGATTCCGATCCCCGATCTTGCCCATTAATTCGAGACCCCGATCGGTGTTGATGTCGATCCCGCCTTCAAAATATCCCGTCGGCCGTTCACGAACCGCGATCGCGACGGTCTGCCCGACCGACTCGTTCCCGGTAACGGACGGCTCCGGACGGATTGCGACGGAGTCGAACAGGTCGAGTTCATAGAGGCGCTGCTGCAGATCGGCCAGCGGTTCGAGATCGTATGGGTCGCCCCGTCCGAGATGTGCCGCGTCGAACACCACGCTGGAAGCCGTCTTGAAATTTCCCTCCACGAGCAACGCGTCGATGGTATGCGCGGCGTTCTCTTCGACGGCCACAACGACCGGAACGTTCCCATCGATCGATTCACCCGGCAGCACCTCGACCGAAACATCCATGAAGCCCCTGGATTGATACAACCGGCGCAGCGCATCCAATCCGAGACGCAGACGGCTCCAGTCAAACGGATCGCCCTTCCGGACCGCAAAGGTCGACTTCAATACCCGCTCCTCAATGGAACGTGCGCCGCTGAACCGCACCGATCCGACCGTTTTGCGCTCGCCTTCCGCTATGTCGAAACGGATCGCCATGCCATCGCCGGTCCCCTCGATCGAACGGCCGTCAACCGTCACTTCGGAGAACCCGAGGCTGCGGTAGTATCCGAGCAACGTATCGGAGGCGGTCCGGATCGTATCCGGTTGAACCCAGGATTTGAATCGATACCAGGCCGGCTCATGAATCGGCAGCACTCTCCGGATGTCCGTATCCGGGACGATCGCGTTCCCGGCCAATTCGATCCGGGAGGTGTAATAGCGGGGCCCCGGATCGGCGGTCACCGCAAGCAGCGTCTTGTCCTGCCAGGTCTCGACGGCCACAGCAGCAGAGGCATCGAGATATCCCTTGCCGCGCAAAGCCTTGACCGCGCTCCGCGACAACCGCGCCAACTCGCGGTCACCGAGCGAATGATTCCGCCTCCGCCAGGCATCCGTGATCCGCCGGGACTCGAAAAAACCGACGTTTTTCATCCGGATCACGGAGGGTTTTCCCGCATCGAGCGTGATGCGTTTCGATACGTCTGCCTGGCCCGTCATAAATGCGGCATCGAAATGCCAGGTTGAATCGAGATATCCCGTTTCATGAAGCTGTTTCGTGTAAGCCTTCATCTGAGACTCGATTGCCTCGGCATTGAACCCCATCCGGTTGAGGCGGAACCCGAACAGCCACCACCGCGTCCTGAGCCGGAGTCTGGTCCAGATGCCCGGGTTGCCTTCCAGCGCCAGCCTGCAGCCATCCGCGGAGGGGAGAGGTGTTTCGTCGATGCGGAAGCGGACTGACAGACCACGCGCACTCCGGTCGTCGATCTCGACCGCAACATCGGGGCGCGGAAATCCAAGCAACTCGTACTGATCCTTCAGCCGTCGCTCTGCCGTCTCCAGCGCCTGATCATCCGCCGCCATATACGTGCCCAGATCCATCGCCTTCTTCAAGGCACGATCCGAAATCTGGCGGTTCCCGCGGATCCTGAACGTCCGCATGTACGGGCGCGTCTCGACGGCAAACACCAGTTCCTTCCCCTTTGGCCGCTCGACAACCCGGACGGAAACGCTCGCGAACCGCCCCGTCTTCAGAATGTTCTGCCGCGTCCGTTCGATCTGGTCCGCACTCGCCTCTCCCGGAATCTCGAAGACCCTCAACCGCCGGAACTCACCCCGGCTCATGCTCCCGGCCGGCTGAACGGAAGCCTGAACATAGCGTTCGTGGGATGCGGGTTCGTCTGCGTGCAAGATCGGCAACACGAGCGCGAGCAGACACACAACGACGTGCACCATCCGGTGATTGCCCGTTCGTCCCTGTCCATTCAGCCGCCTGTCCCGTGACGCTCTAGTGAAAATCATATCGATACCGTAACCCTCCGGAAGTGGTTCCGTCCGGATTCTGCCTCGCCCGGAGCTTCATGTCCTGAGTCAGATTGAATTCGAATTCGATCGCGTCGCCCCCCTCCTCCGACTGACTGCGATAATACATGATCAGCACGCGATCCCCGATCCTCTTGCCCGCGCCGAACAGGAATTTCTCACCCGCGTTGCCCGTCGGAAACGGAATCAGAATCAGACCGGTCTGTGCGCTGAAGTAATCCGCCAGTGCGAGCGCGGCGCTGTTGGTCGCGTACTGCAGCGCCAGCCCCGTCAGATCGGAATCGGATCCGTCCGACGGCATCGACACACCGGCCAGCAGTTTCACGATTTCCGTATACGTCAACCCTCCCGAAGACGAAAGCTGCAGCAGCGGCCGGCTCGCACGACCCGCAATCTTCAGATAAATCGTCTCCGCCCCCTTCACCGCCGTCGCCGATATATCTACCTCCGGATCGATCCGCCACGGATCCGTGAACACGACACTCCCCCGGTCGATCTCGAATTCAGTGCGCAGCAGATCCAGATACCCGTCCAGAATCGAGACGGACCCCATCACGCCGGGAATCGACGCCGTGCCGATGACCTGGAGGCGCGCCCCGAGATCCACTTCCAGGTAGGGGTTTTCGATCCGGAGCGCATCCGGGGCGAGAATGGTCAGGTCGAGCGTCAACCGGTCCATTGGGGTTGAGGTGCTTTCCGCCGACTGCCCCGGTGATCGTTCCGGACGGACAAGGCTGTTGAGGATGCCGATGATGTCGATCTTCGGCGAATAGAGCCCCTCGAGCACCCTGATTTCGCCTCGCACCGCCGGAGAGTCGGTCGTGCCGGTCACCGCGATGTCCGAATCCAGTTCGACGCTCAATTCCGTCGAGATTTCAGGACGAATGCCCCTCACCCGGACCGAAAAATCAAGCGGGCTCGGACCGGTCAGCCCCCCGCTGCGCCCCCCCATTTCGATCCGCCCGTCAGCGAAACGCGCCGTCATCCGCTCGATGGACACGCCTCCGTCGGTCAGTTCAATCCGGCCATCGATGCTGTCGATGCGCGACGGCAGATCGGGCGAATCGACGATGCCGTCCGAGAGATCCGCCTGCCCCGTCACGACCGGTTCAAGCAGACTGCCCGTCAGCCTCAGATCCGCATCCAGTTGCCCCGCAATGTGATCCAGCGCGGTCTGGAACGATTCGGCCACCGCCATATCCACCGAAATCCGCGCCGTGATCCCCTCCGCATCGTCGCCGGTCTCACCCTTCCGGATCGGTAATCCGCCCGTCACGAATATCGATGCGCGATCTCCCCTCATGGCCAGGTCCAGATCCCCGATCCGACCGTCGTCCACGCGGAACGTCATGGGATGATCGAGCGCCAGCGTCAGATAGGCCGTCGACAGATCCATTTTCGTGAACCGGGCGTCCACGGTCGATAAGAGGGGATCGTCGAGACGCACCGAGGCGGTCAGCCGGCCCGTAATTGCGCTGGCCGCACGCAGATCAGAAGGAACCGCCGCGACTCGTTCAATCGCCAGATCATTCAGGCGGACCACCAGATCGATACGCCCGCTGTTGAGGGGTTCCATGGCTGCGTCGAGTTCGATTCCGGTATCGGCGGCGCGCGCCGAAACCCGAAG
>CAYYMM010000117.1:0-13333 GCA_964472395.1 uncultured bacterium
CCAAGGCGTGACGCAAATTGCCATGGATGTCTACCGGTACGGCATCTTTTGGATGCGGGGGCAGGCAGCGGGGGGAGAAGGAAGTGGGGGGGGCGGCGGGGGCGGCGGTTATGGGAGTGGCGGAGTGGGGGCGGGGTTGGCGGTTGATGGCGGGGGGGCTGTTCCCGGTGGTGGTCCGGTCGGTGGTGGTGGAGGTGGCGGGTTGCCCGGAGGAAGCGGAGGCGGCGTTCCGGGCGGCAGACCGGGCATCCCCGGAATGCCTCAGCGCAGGCCCATGCATGCCGAACTCATGTTGTTGAGCGAGATTGTCGCGAGAGTCGGGAACAACGAGGAACTGACGGGGATCACGATCGAAGAGATCGGTTCGCTGTTTAAGAAAATCCTGGGCGGTGATGTCGATCGTGGCCCCGAACTCAAGCGATCGCTCGCGGAACTAATCGTCTCGCTCGACCCGGATTTTCTCGAACGCGCCATCATCGAACAGCCCGAGGTCCGCGAACGGCTCTCGTGGACGGTCAGCCGGAAGATTCTCAATAAAGCGCTGCTCGATCTGAAGTCCACGACACTCAAGACGAAGCTGAGTGCGCTCGAGATCATCGCACAGATCGGCGAACTCGCCATCGTCCGCAACAAATACTCCAGCGTGACTCAGATTCTGGACACGCTCACGCAATCTTTCTTCGAGGAATCGCGTGATCACGACATACTGTTTCATTATGCGCATGCCTTGAGTGCGATGGCGTCGCGGTTGATTCTGAGCAAGAACTTCAAGATGGCCCGGAGCGTGCTGGTCAATTTCAGTCATGAGCAGGAACGGGTCCGGACCCTCCCGCTGACGCGCGATCGTGAACAGCGTCTCGCGATCATCCGGAATTTTTACCAGCGTGTGTCGGATCCGGAGACGATCAAGGTTCTGGTGCGGCAGCTCGAGGCTCGCGATCGATCCGTGACTGAAATGGCGCTTGAACTCCTGCGCCTGATCGCGAGCGAAGAGGTGGTCACGCAGTTGTTGAAGGTATTCGAGAGCGGGTCGCGGCGTGAGCGGAGCCGGGCGTATCAGACCCTGGTCGGGATGCCGTCGATCTCCGGTGAATCACTCGCCTGGCTGCTCAGCAGTCTTAGGGACAAAGAAATTTTCCCGCGTCGGGAGGACAACCCGGAGCAATTGCTCGATGAATCCTGGTATCGTGCCCGGAATGCCCTGGGTGTTTTGGCCGAGGTGTGGCATCACGATGCGGAGCATGTGTTCATCGACGCGGCGTCGGATCCGGACCCCCGGATTCGCAAGGAAGTGATCAATGTGTTGAAGAACGCCAAGCGGATGATCGTCGCGGACATTGCCCGGGATCTGTTGCGGGACACTCACGAGGATGTGAGAAGTCTCGCCGTGCTGGCACTCAGGACCCACGAAGGCGACAGCGCGGTGGACGATCTGATCGAGATGTTCCGGATGGAACCGCGGTTGCGCGAGCAGATCATTGACACATTGTCCGGAATTCCGAGTCCGCACAGCCGTGATTTTTTCCTGGAGGCCCTGCGTCTTCGGAATCCCCTCCTTAAACGTATTTTTCTCGACAATCCGGCTCTCCATCATCAGGCCATCCGGATGATCGCCCGATTCGGAGGTGAAGCCGAAATCATGGAACTCGGGAACTTCGTCCGCAGGTTGCGTAACCCCCTCACTTATCTGTTCCATTATCCGCTCACCTGGGTGATCCGGTCACGGGCGATCGTTCTGACCGTGCAGGATTCGATGCATCGGATTCGCGAGCATATCGTGGAGCCGGTGGTATCCGGATCGGAATCGAAAGAGCCGGAAATTACACTGAGTGTAAAAACGGGGGCCTGAATGTGCGGATCCGCGGAGATGGTGTCAAAATAATCATTACAATACAATAAGATATCCGATGGTAGTGCACTGGCATGCGGATTGCTCTTTTTCGGGATTGAGGAGGGTCATGCCATGACTCGCACTGCATTTTTTATCCTGAGTATCTGGATTGTTCTGCCGATGTGTCTTGCTGCGCCGGGACCGGAATTTGCGTTGTACCCGACACCGCATACTCCGACGCCGTACCCGACATTCACGCCGACACCTTCGCCGACGTTTTCGGGTTGGTGTTTTCTTGCGGGAACACGAGTGGATGGGCCGGACGGAGCGCTTCCCATCGAAACGCTGTCGATCGGCGATCGGGTGATGGCGGTTGATCCCTTCACCGGGGAGCGTTTTATTGCGCCCGTGTCGGGGATCTGGATCAAAACCGACCCGGGGTATCTCGATGTGCATACCGATGATGGCGGATCGATCCGGACGACGGCATCACATCCGTTTTTCGACCCGACTCAGGGGGAATTCCGTGAAATCGGTCGATTCGAGCCGGGAGACGAATTGCTCGTGTCGGATCCGTCGGGGATTCATGCGGTTGCGATCGAGGCCATCGTGGCGCATGAAGGTCCGGTCGTCGTGTATCATCTGACGGTCGATCATCCGCTGCACACGTTTGTCGCGAACGGTTTTGTGGTGCATAACAAGACCCCGACCGTTTCGCCGCCGCCGCCGACGTATACCCGCACGCCGACTCCCAGTAGAACGCCGACGAGGACTCCGACAGCGACCTGCCCGCCGTGTGCGCCGTTCATTCACAATGCGGTTGAGGTGTTCGACGATACTGCCGGGGAATGCTCGGACGGCGACGGAAAGCCGGATGCCGGAGAAACCGTGCGGATGGTGGTATCCGTTCAGAAAACGATGCCGGAGTGTGACATCTACGGATGTTCGCTCGATGTGGAATCCGACCATCCCGGGGTGTCGATCAGTCCGGCTCATGTCGATCTGGATTGCGCGACTCTTCCGGATTCGGCTTTTATGTTGTCGATCGGTCCCGATGTGGCGTGTGCGGATGTGGTCACGATACTGATCCGGAGCACGACATCCTATTGCGGTTCGCCTCTGCGTTATGAAAAAGAGTACGAGTATACATTGGAGATTGATGGTGACGGAGCGCAGCAGGGGTGTGACGCGATGCCCTGTGAGTCGGATCGGATCGAGCTGGCCATGCAGGATACGTCGCTGATGGCTGGAGATCTGTTTCGGTTGACGTATCGGATATTCAATATGGGGTCTGCCGATACGACATACGATGTGTGGATCCTGCTCGGGATCGGCGGAGAGTATTGGTTTTACCCTGCGTGGATGCATATGTCGGAGGGGTTGGATTACGAGGCGGGTGTCGGGATTGATGCGGGGTCATCAGTCACGAAAACCGTATTGGAGTTCGAGTGGCCGACGGGAGTCGGATCGATCGAAGGGGCACAGTTCATCGGGGCGATCTGTGTGCCGGGGACATATCAGGTCGTCACCGGGTTGGTGGTTATTGATTGGGGGAGTTACTAGACGGAACGATCTGCAATAGAATGAAGCCCGGATTGACATTTTATGATTCAAGTATAGACTTCACATTCGTATGTTTGATTCGAGTTCCTGTGCAATAAGAAGGGGCCATACTTGAACAGAGAAAACCGTCAGATGCTCAATTCTAAAGAAAATTGGGTGGTTTCAGGTATCATCCCCTGCTTCAATGGCGAATCTTTCATCGGCGAAGCGATTCGAAGATTGCTCAATCAGACTCGGCCACTGGATGAGTTGATCGTCATCGACGATGGCTCAAAGGATAACAGTCTGTCGATCATCCGGTCCTTTCCCGAAGTCAGATTGATTCAACACGACACGAATCTCGGGTTGCCGACAGGGAGAAACAACGCCTGGAAAGCGGCTCGAGGCGATATCATCATATATGTCGATGTCGACGCGTATGCCGCACCGGATTATGTCGAGAACATTCTGAAGGAGTATGATGACGACAAGGTTGGTGGGGTCGGCGGTGCCGGGTATGAAGCGCATGCATCCCCTGCGCCGAATCGCTGGAGGCAGCTCTTCCTCAGTCAGAACTACGGCGATAAACCGAAAGACGACGTTATATTCCTGTTCGGGATAGGAGCGTCATTCAGGAGGAGTGTTCTGGAGGAAGTCGGTGGTTTTGATCCGATCTTCACCACGAACGGAGAAGATGTCGATATCTGCATCCGGATCCGAAAATTGGGGTACCGATTGAAATACGCTCCCTCAGCTACATTGCTGCATCATCGCAATGATAGCTGGCGTTCATTGCGAGCCATGATCTACAGATGGTGGTTCTGGGGGCATGTGGCTCATATGAAGAATCAGGTTCCGGGGTATCTGATGGAGCATATCAAGATCACGCTTCGAATGATGAGATACATAACGATTTACGCGATCCGGCATATGAAGCCGCGACTGATGGTCCTGAATCTCCTCTTTTTCTATGAGGCTCTGCGGGCGATCTTGATGGCCAGGGTCCGCGGACTGCGCGCTTTGGAAAAGAGGCGAACGGTATGACTGGACCTTGCCGACTGAGTATTGTTATTCCGACGTATAATCGGTTGAAAAAACTGGAAAACTGCTTGAAATCGATTGACCGTCAGGGACTGCCGCGGGAGGCATTCGAAATTGTTATCGTCGACGACGGCTCAACGGATGATACTCCCGCTTTTCTCGAAGAACTCGTGAAGAGCCATCCGTCCGGAGTTAAGGTGCTACCGCAGAAGAATCGGGGACCGGCCGCTGCCCGGAATAATGGAATTTCGCATGCGCGCGGCGAGGTGATCTGGATCACAGGTGATGATTATATTCTCGAAACGGATTGCCTCAGGCAGCATCTGAACTGGCAAGAAGAAAAGTATCCAGGCGAGAACACGGTTGTCTTTGGATATGCGACATGGCATCCCGACCTGGAGATCACGGATATCATGCACTGGGTCGAAAATGGGGGTCTTCAATTCTATTACCATAAGATTGAGCATGATACCGAAATATCGTTTTACAATTTCATCACATGCAATATCTCGTTTAAGAAAAGCTTCTTCGAGAAACATGGTCCATTCGACGAAAATTATCTGTATGCAATGGGGGAAGATACCGATCTGGGTATCCGATTTGCAAAAGGAGGCATGCAGTTCCGATATAATGCGCGTGCGATCGTGTATCATGATCATCCGATTACCGAAGAGGATTCCAAACGACGAACGCTCTGTTGTGGGGAAACAATCGCTCTGCAGGAGCACCTCTGGCCGGGGTATTGGAAAAAGCCGTTTCCACCTTCGCGACACGAAATGCATCTTGCCCAACTTCTGATTGCTTGGGATGAACGCACCCGATATTGGTTTTCAAAATTGCCACAATCCCTCCGCCGACGATATCTCAAACCAATCTTTTCGGCTTACGATTTTTTACTCTTGAATGATGGATTGCATATTGGTTTTGAGAATCAATTTCGACGGCATCTGGCCCTACCAACATCAGAATGTATCCTGATTTTCAGTCGATGCACTTTAGATTTTTTTTATCGTAAACTTGATACCGTGAAAAGGGACTATCCTGATCATTCTATTATTCTGGTTGACAGCCCATCTGTTGAAACAGAAGCCAAACTCGGACATCCGTTTATCAGCTGGTTTATCATGCAGCCGGATAATCGCCCGATCCAAAACAGGTGTGCGAGACAAATCAAACAACTACCTTGCACAACTGCGGTATTGATAGAAGAACGATTTGGATGTGATTGGCGAACAGCTTTCACATTGAGACGTCTGGGTATAAAAAAAGTTGTGATTTACAATCGGATTCATGATCAGCTCGAACTCAGAGGACGAAGTTACTTTGAGTGCTTTTGTCGAAACTCACTTGGGCTCTCGACCATTATCCCATCCACGGTCATGAGCATTATCAGAAGTATCTCTACTTTTTTCTGGACTATCCTGAAGTTAGGTGTTGATCTGATTCGATGGATTTTCAAAAAGATCTTTTACCGGTCGGATCTCCAAAAACAGGCAAATAGACCGAGTTGATGATTCTTTCCCAAGAGTAATGCTCATCGAAACGCTTTTTTCCGTTTTGACCCATTTGTTTGCCTGTATCCTGGTGTTCGATGAGGAACTGCAGTTTCTCCGCCAAATCAACGATCGAGTTTGGTTCCACCAGAAAACCCGTATGACCATCTTCTACGATTTTTTGTAAACCTCCGACTCGACTGGCGACTACAGGTTTTGCACATGCCATGGCTTCGACCGCTACAATGCCAAATGCTTCTTCCCAAAACGAGGGAATGCAGACGATATCCGCCATGGCTGTTGCCCTTGATAGCTCTGCTGTTGTCAGCCAGCCAATATTGCGAATAAAAGGGTCAGCAGGAACATACACGCTTTTCTTTGCTGTGATCCAAAGCTCAAACTTGACTCCCTGCTCATGTAATCGTTTGCACGCCGCATATGCCACTTGAAACCCCTTCACTGGATCTTCGATACGCCCCGAAAGTAAAATTACAGGTTTGGCCTGGTTGTGGCTTACTGAAGGATCAGGAGAAAACAGGTGATTGACACCGGTGGCAGTAAAAACGATGTTGGGTTGAAACGGAGAAAAATAGCCATGCTGTCTATCGTTGTAAACCAAAATAGACTGTGCCCTTCGAATTGCCTTTTCAAAGGTTTTCAGAAACTCAGGTCGGTTCGCACGACTGAACCAATACTCGTGAAACAGGAAAAGATACCCCGTGCTGCACTTGAAAGGAGAGAGCACTTTAACCCAAGACCGAAGATAGTTATAATGGTATCGGCAACAACACTCGCACCACTTTTGATCTTTAAACACCGTATTTTCGCACGTTTCACTCAGTCGAGTGTCTACTAGGTTGTTGAGTGGGCAAAAAATCTCGTATGAGTAAGCTCTCCAGATTTGCGGATACTCAGCCAATGCTTCCGAAAGATAAGGTTTCAAAGAGTATCCATCTGTCAGAAAAACAATGTCAGGGTGATACTGAGAGATACGCTTCCTGAACGCCCGGCCAACATTCCATGCGTTCAGCGAGAGACGATTAAAGGGAATCTTCTCATACTCAAATCCCGGATCCTGCAGGATTCTGCCTCGCGGGAAAAATGTCTCGAAATGCGGGACAAACATCCTGACTTCGTGTCCCATTTTCTGCAATCGAATCGCAACCTCACGGATGTCCACCATCGAACCACCGCTGGGGGGCCAATTGAATACAAGATCGACAATGGCTATTCGGGACATCTTCGAAAGAATCTCACGGATCCGCCCGGTTCGATTTTATAAAATGCTGGAGATCGAGCGAACATTGATCGAAGAAGAACACGAGATCCAACATCATCAGATTACGATCATGCGCCCGAAAATCCCTCTTCAGAAACTCGATGGTACGATCCGCATTGTCCTTGGCCTTGTTGACCAATCCTCTGAGTGAATCGGGACACGGACGGTGCAGGTAAAACCAATTCCAGTAGGTCCTGAACAAAGAAGCGCGCGTGTCTACGCGATGATGATAGACGATTGCCTGAGGATTGTAGATGATCCTATAACCGAATTCGCGCAGCCGTCTGCTGATGTAATAATCCTCATTGTTGGTCCGATACTCGGGCCCTTCCGGATAACTCCCGACATCCAATACCGCTGATTTCCTGAAGAGCGTATTGTTCCCGAACAGATGGAGCAGCGATGTCTGCCGCCGGTCTCCCCAGTGCTGCTGCATATGCACTTTCCGCCAGCGATCAACCGGTTTTTCAGTCTGAAACTCCAGCAGTTTGCCGGATGTGCCGGCAACGGAAGGGTCTTTCATGTCGTTGATCAGAATAGCCAGCCAATTCGGTTCCGGTACACAATCCGCATCCAGGGCAGCGATGAACGGCGCTGAGATTTCCTCGAACGCACGCCGCCGCGCCTGAGACAACCCCTGATTGGTCGGTTGTGAGATGATTCGAACTCCATGTGCCGAGGCGATCTCCACGGTACGATCCGTGCTTCCGTCATCCACGACGACAATTTCCTCAATCGGATACGTCTGAGTCTTGATCCCGCTGAGACACTTGTCGAGATACATCGCTGCGTTGTAGGCCGGAACGTACACGCTGATCCGGTGTGGCGCACCTTCTGTCGTCGAAGGGTCAGTTCCCGTATTTTCTAAAACCATGATTGCCGCGCCCTCCAGTACGTATGGATCGAATGATCGAGTGCCTGATGCAGATCGTCTGCAGTCAGATTCTCCATTTTCATGACGGCGGACAGATTGCCGTCATAATCATCCCAGTTGTCGGACAGAATCATTCCTCGTGCCTTGAGATCATCGTAGTATTTAGTTCCCGGGAAGGGTGTGTTGATCGAAAACTGAACGGAGTGGGTTTTCTGGGCCAGCGCAAAATCGAGCGTTCGCTTGATGCTGTCTTTGGTTTCTCCCGGTAATCCATAGGTAAAGGTCAGATGAACCTTCACGCCAAGACGCTTTGTGAACTCGATGACTTGGACGGCCTTTTCCAGGTCGAGCGCCTTGCCGCTGGAATCGACGATTTCCTGAACGGCGGACTCGATTCCGTATTTGATACCTACCAACCCGGCGCTCGCCATTTCCGCCAGGGTTTCTTCATCGAATGTATCAGCCCGGGCCATGACTGCCCATGGAACATTCAATCGACGTTCACGAATCAACCGGCAGATGCGGACGATCCGCTCCTTGCCGATATTAAAAGTATCATCATCAAAGTAGACACCCCGAAATCCGTATCGATCCAGGAGCCATTCCATTTCACTGACAACGGATTCCGGCGAACGAGTCCGGTACCGGTGATTTCCGTACATCACCTGTGGCCACATACAGAAGATGCACTTGAACGGACATCCTCGACTCGCCCACATCTGCACATTCGGGATCTCCAAGACCTGAAAATCGTCATTGTAGTTGTACATCGGGAGATGGTGGTAAGCCGGTGAGGGTAAACTGTCCAGATCCTCGATGACCGCCCGACGCCCCGTGTTGACCACCTGCCCATCCTGCCTGAACACGATTCCGGGTATTTTCGAGATATCAGATCGGCTTTCCAGGGCTTTGAGCAGATCCGGAAGTGTCAGATCATATTCTCCGATCAGGATGTAATCGACGATGGGATGTTCTTTCAAGAACTGATCCTGCATCACGCTGACGTGAGGACCGACAAAGATGATCCGTGTCTCCGGGGATGCGGACTTGATCATTCCGGCATGTCTCAGATCGGTATTGATCGTGGGAGTCGATGTTTCAAGCAGCACGAGATCCGGATTAAAATCCAGGATCTGTTTGAAAAACACATCTTCATCCATCCCCATCGCGATGGCATCGATGAGGCGAACCGGAAATCCTTCCTTCTCGAGAATCGCAGTCGCGTATGCCAGGAAAAAGGGAAACGGCACATAATGCGGAATCGATTCGCCAATGCCTGCCTCAAGGGTAAAAGGCCATCGGGACCCGGCTCGTACACCGAGGCGACCTTTTTTCCTCCAGGGGGCATTGCCAAGCAGGATCTTCAACTGATGCATACTCACTGCCTCCTCCCCAGATGCGTAACTCGATAATGCATGAGCGGCAACATCAACATCCAGACGATCATGAATGCCCCTTTGATCAGGAACCTGAACCATTTCTTCGGAGTCTGCTTCAACAGATCGAGTCTCTGGAGAAGAAAGCTGCGTGGCCTGTTCGGGATAAACAATGTGTTACCCGCCAGATCACTCTTCATTTTGAACATCGTTCGCCCCATCAGAGCAAACAGGTTGAATCTGTACCCGAACCCGGCCCAGAGGTCACGCTGTATTCTCAACACAATCGACTCATTTCTGTTCGCACGGACCTCGCGGGCCAACTCGATCAGCTTTCCCGGACGAGCCGGTAAAGAGATGGGAATAATCGAAACCCCGGTCATGCGTTCTTTGTCCCAATACTGAGGAAATCGGTCCTTGATCCGCATGAGCACTTGATCATTCGCGGCCTGAGACTCACAGCCGACGGTGTAGATGCGTTTGATCTCACCACTCGAAAACAGTGTTTTCGGATACTTCATGATCGGAGGCATCGCAGGCGATGAATCGATCCGGATGACAGCCAGTTCATACGTTCCTGGCTGAAGTAGAATATCCTGTCTATCCGACCCGAATCGCACCATATCCAGTATCATGCTGTTTTCCCGGTATTCAGATGAAACTCGTAACCGCCAGTCATAAAAACAGGATTCACCATCGGAGGTTATCCGAAGGGGAGGGATCGATTGTTCCGAGGATTCGAGATGGATCATGGTGTCTTCCGGAACTCCGCACCAGATCACTCCACTTTGCCACGGGAGTATATTGTTTCGGGATCGGTTGATGGCATACAGATCGAATCGAGAGGATAATGGAATTCTGATTGTGACCTCGGAGACACGCAAAGGTTCCGAAACCGTGAGAGTTGCGCGAAAAGAAACGCTGTCGGTGTCTTCGGTCACCTGAAATCCGACTTTCACAGGTAGCCAATCTGAATTACTGGTCGATGATACACTGCTGAGCTCTGCCGAGGATGTCTCGATGACTCCCTCGGTCGAATGCCAGGATCCGGATGCCGTCAAAACGATGCAGTGTATTCCACGCGGATCCGTCAGCCGTTCTTTCCCGGAACACAATACGGCTCTGCCATTGCCCGATACCCACGTCAATGCAGATCTATTGGATTGAGATTTCCTGTTCAACGACATCCTCCTCGAATCTGAAAACCAACTCGTACTCGACTCCCTGGGGATTCGAATAATAGTCTTTGTTCTCGGATCTTGAAAACTCGATTGTCCGGCTGCGAATCTTGGCCTCCGTGTTGGTAACCTGAGGAATGAACTTCTCCCCGGACGTGACGATTTCGGTTTCCACACAGGGCAAAGTGAATCGGTTCAAACGAACGGCCTTGACGCCGACACACGGTTCATCCGCGCCGAGATTGATGATTCGCTGTCCGAACTGCTCGAAAAACTCCTCCGGGAAGTGCCCGGACGCCGAGCGCGAAAACCATTGTCTGTAGTCGTCGGTCAACATGATGTTGACCGTATCCGTCCGGATATCAAAATCACTTCTGACGATCATCCGCACACGCCAGATAAAACTGTTCTCGTCCAGCAACTCAATGCTCCAGTGCTGTTCGATGGGCAGCAGTGTCCAGATGCCTCTGGCACGCAGATGATGCGGATCAAACGTTATGATCTCCCACTTCGCGTCAACCGACCACTGCGACTGATTCGAAGCAAAAATCTGAGTGAAGATACAGCAGTTTTTAGTCAGTTCGATTCCCTTCCAGAATAGAATCAGTTTTCCTCGTTCAAACAGAACGGTCAGAGGGCCTTTGGAGAGTGTCGACATGCCGAGCGTGACGCCCACGTAAGTCAGATAACTGAACGTGACGACATCCCGATCTCCCTCCATTTCAATGCGTCCTTGTTTCAGCCAGTACACCCTGGAACAGAGATCCCGGATCGCGCTCAGATCGTGCGACACAATCAGAATCGTCTTGCCTCGCTCGCGCAGATCGCGGAGAGTCTGCTTGCACTTTCGCTGGAATTCCTCATCCCCTACAGCCAGCACTTCATCGACAAGCAGGAGATCAGGGTTCATATGAATGGCGATCGAAAAGCCAAGCCGGACGTACATCCCGGACGAATACGTCATTACGGGCTGGTCGATGAAATCCTTGATTCCCGAGAATTCCACGATCCGATCGAATGCCTCGGCCACCTCTTTCTTGGTCATTCCCAGGATAACACCATTCAAATAGATGTTTTCCCGTCCGGTCAGATGGGGATGAAATCCGGCACCCAATTCGAGCAACGAGGAAACGCGGCCGTTTATCTGAACCTGCCCGGACGTCGGGTCTGTAACGTTCGATAAAATCTTCAGGAGCGTCGATTTGCCCGATCCATTCTCTCCGATGATCCCAACTGTCTCGCCAGGATAAATGTCAAGCGAGACATCATCGAGAGCCCAGAAGAGGTTGTTCGTGTTCTTTTTCCGTGTGACCCAGTAGAGCATCTCCCGATACAGAAATTGCTGATACCTCCGAACGTAGCTTTTTCGTATGTTCCTCAGTGTGATGATGGGTTCCGCCATGGTCCGACCTATACCAGATCCGCAAACTGGCGTTCCAATCTCCCGTAGATCAGAAGTCCGCTGATGAAAAGCAAAGTGGAAGCAGCACACGTATAAAGGAACAGGAGTCCTCCGGGAGGTGCATCGTTATAGAAAATCTGCCTGTACAGAGCGATGATCCCGACCATCGGATTGAGCTGATACAAGAAAGCCATCCCCTTCGATAGATTGGTGTTGACCAGTTCAATCGAATAAAAAACGGGCGACGCATAAAACCCGATCATCAATAACAAGTCTTTGATATAGCGAACATCCCGATACAGCACATTCAACCCGGATAAAATCAGACTCAATCCGATCGCCATGATTGCCTGCAGGACCAGAACCAGAGGCAAGAACAGAATCGATATCGAAAAAGGACGGTCGAAAAACCAGAGCATCGGGACAAGCACCACCAGCGAGATCGAAAAATCGAACATGATGCTGATCCCGGATGCAATGGGGAGCAACACTCGAGGGAAATAGACCTTCTTGACCAGATTCGCATTGTCCGGAATGCTCGCGATCGTCCCATGTACCACCATGGAAAAATATGTCCAGGGTAATAGCCCGACCATCAGAAACACCGGATAAGCCTCGATGTCGAACCGCATCACCATCGAAAAAACGAAAGAGAGAATCACCATCTGGCCGAACGGAAGCACGATGGCCCATAAAAATCCCAGCGACGACATCTTGTAGCGGACCTTGATTTCCTTCAACGCCAGAAAATACAGGATCTCCCGGTACTGATAGATCTGCCTGAGATGTTCGATCAGCCTCATCGTGTATTCTTCCTGTGTCCCGGCCCCGTCCAACGCACTGCAACGTGATAACAGATTCGGCCTTCCGAGTCAAACCAGCGGGCATTCCGCATTGAGTTTTCAATGGATTGCGTGCTACATTGCCAGCCTTGGAGGAATCCGGAATGCCGCCTCGAAGTATCATCTACTATGTCTCCGGACATGGTTTCGGACACGCCACCCGTTCCGCTGAAGTCATCGCCGCCCTCAATAGGCTCGCCCCCACTGCGCCCATCTTTGTCCGTACCGCCGCACCGGCCATGATCTTCGAGGAAGCCGACTGCCGCTGCACGATCGAACCGGTGTCGCTCGATGTCGGCGTCATCCAGACGGACAGTCTCACCATGGACATCCCCGCCACGATCGATGCCTGCCGCGAACTGCTCCGTAAACTCCCGGATCTGGTCCAGACCGAAATCGCATTCGCCCGCACCCGGAACGCCGGCCTGATCGTCTCGGATGTACTGCAGGCGCTGGACGACCCGGCCCGGGAGGT
>CAYYMM010000118.1:0-13316 GCA_964472395.1 uncultured bacterium
GAGAAAGGTATTCCTCTACCATGTGAACCAGCTCATGAGTGAGCAGTCTACTGAAATTTGCTGGAATGTAACTGAATGATGAATGGGCTTCGTAGGCTGCGGGAGACAAAACGACCATGTCTGTCCGCTGGGGTTGGGCGATTCTGGCCGGGTTGGAAGGGATTTCGATCTTCACACGCAGAAAGTCCCGGACGAGCCTGTCAAATTCATTTCGAGTCGGAACGAGCACCGCTCTGACTTGCGGAAAGGGTTCTGAAATCAGGAAGTAGCCAGTGACGAAGGAAAGTGCTTCACAAATGATGGTGAATGTTTCCTGTGCGTATCTGTCATCACCCGATACGAACCTGATTTCGAACTGCTCGTCCCCAAGTATACTGTAGTGATCCAGCATGATTCAGCCCTCGACAGATAAAGAGAACATTCATGTCAGACAACCATTGAAGGGAGAAACCAGATTCTCCTTTCTTAACATTGCTGATAGGACAATAAACCTTTCTTGGGGTTACGTAAATCTTCTTGAAGCATTCACTCACAGGCGTGCGCAAGTGGGTGTATTGACGGATTCGGCTCATGTAGAGAGAATGATGGGGATGGATTGAGCAAAACATCCGGGTAGCACCGGACGGTTGGAAATGGAGGAGCAGATGATTCATCACGTGAAAGGTTGGATGATGATGATGTGTTTCGTATCGGCAGTCATGGCGGCAGACATGCAGCAACCGGGCAGAGCGGGATCGGACGCGCTGTCTGTCATCCATTCCCGGAAGAGCGTCCGGCATTTCACCGGAGCGAAGGTGGAAAAGCAACAGCTCGAGACGATCGTGAAGGCAGGGATGGCGGCTCCGACTGCTGTGAATAAGCAACCATGGTCCTTCGTGGTGATCTCGGATCGCACACTCCTCGACAAACTCGCCGAAGGCCTTCCCTACGCCAAGATGCTCGACAAGGCAGGTGCGGCTATCATCGTTATCGCACACCCCGATCGCGCATACGAGGGAAGCCGGGACTTCGCGATCATCGACGCGTGTTGCGCGAGTCAGAACATTCTGCTGGCCGTGGAGTCGCTTGGACTCGGTGCAGTCTGGACCGCGGCATATCCGGATACCGCGAGAGTCGAACATGTCCGGAAAGTGCTCGGGATCCCGGCTGATGCGATTCCCCTCAACGTCATTCCGATCGGTGTTCCGACCGGCGAGGACAAGCCGAAGGACAAGTTCCGTGTCGAGAACATCCATTGGGACAAATGGTGAACCGGGCGTCTTGCTAGAGAGCTCTTTCCACCTCAACAAGTGAACTGGACGGATCGACCGTAATTGAAAAACCGCGCTTCCTGAACACTTCGATCATTCGAGGATTGTCAGTGGTCGTCTGCGCAACGATCCGCTTCAGCCCCCATTTTTTCGCAATTTCAAAACAGAAATCGGTCAGAATCCCTCCGAGGCCCCGATTCTGCCACTCATCAACGATCAGGACGGCATACTCCACGTTTTCGTGATCCGGATCGGCGACCAGACGGCCGACTCCGAGCAACTTGCGTATGCCATGATCGTTCTGTTCCGCCACGATCGCAATCTCCCGATCGTAATCGATGAAACAGTACCGGACCGCCACATCGTGCGATGCCCACTGGAAGAAGTAACGGAACCGCATGTAGATGGATTCGCGCGAACATCGACCGAGCAGCTCCGTCCACATCGGCTCATCTTCCGGCTTGATCGGACGCAGGGTCAGATCGATTCCGTCCTTTGTCGTGATTTTTTTCACGTAATGTTCGGGGTAGGGGTGGAGTGCGAGATGCGAGTAAGGGGGACGTTGCCGGATCGAAGGATCGCGATCGATAACGATGCGGGAATCGAGGGCCGTGATGGTATCAGCACCGACCAGCAAAGGATTGATGTCGATTTCTGTGATTTCAGGGAAATCGGCGACCAGATACGAGAGGCGGATCATGATTTCGAGGAGGCGATCGAGATCGACGCCTGGGCGGCCCCTGTATCCCTTGAGGAGAGGCCACATTCTGAGCGATTCCAGCATCCGTCTCGCGAGGCGCTCGTTCAAGGGTGGGAATCCGAGACTGAAGTCGCGCATGAGTTCAGCCGTGATCCCGCCCATGCCGGCCATGATCACCGTTCCGAACACCGAGTCCTTCTTGGTCCCCAGAATCATCTCGATGCCATTGCGGGATTCGATCATTTTCTGAACCAGCACGCCGTCGATCCGGGCGTCGGATCTGTTCCGCCTCACCGAATCCATCATGTCGGTGAACGCGGCGCGCACCGAATCGGCATCGGTCAGATTGAGTTTGACACCACCGACATCCGTTTTATGGGTGATATCCGGACTGAGAATCTTGAGCACCACCGGAAATCCGATGGCCGCCGCGCATTCGACAGCCTCGCTGGCGGACCGTGCGACCCGAGGTCTCGCAGTCGGAATTCCATACGCTTCCAGAACCCGTTTGGACGCATCTTCCGTCAAAACCGATCCCTCGTCCGGCAGCAGACTGTCGAACTGATTGCGGAGTAACGTTCGATCGATCGTGAAATGAACTGGGATATCCCGGGGTGTTTCGTAGAGAATGTCCAGATTCCGGGCATAGGCGACCAAAGTCATGAAGGCCCGAACCGCCTGCTCCGGTGTCGTGTAGGTCGCGATGCCGGTTTCATTGAGATGCCGGATCCCGTCCCGCATGCTCGCACCACCAAGCCATGCTGCCAGAATCGGCTTCGGAGTCGACTCGGCGAGTTGGCTGATAGCTTTCGCAATCGCCAGCGGATTGGTCATGGCCTGAGGAGTCAGGATGACGAGCATGGCATCTACACCGGGATCATCGAGGACAATCTGGGCAGCTTTCGCGATTCGATTCGCTCGCGCGTCTCCCAAAACATCGACAGGATTCCCGTGCGACCAGGAATCCGGAAGGTTTTCGTTGAGGTGTGCGAGGGATTCGTCCGAAAGTGAAGCCAGTTTCCCGTTAGCGGCAATCAGAGCATCCGTGGCGATTACCCCCGGCCCGCCGGCGTTTGTGATGATTCCCAGCCGAGGACCCCTCGGGATCTTCTTGCGACCGATCAGATCCGCACAGTCGAAAATCTCACCGATATCGAACACCCGTGCCACCCCTGCCCTCTGGAACGCCGCATCGTACACCGCATCCTCGCCCGCCATCGCGCCGGTATGACTGGCCGCCGCCGCAGATGATTCCGGAAATCGGCCCGATTTGAACGTCACGACAGGTTTCGTCCGCGCAAATGCCCGGGCAGCGGTCATGAACTTCCTCGCATTGCCGATCGATTCCACATACTGAATGATGGAATGTGTCTTTTCATCCTCTCCGAAGTAATCGATCAGATCACCGAAATCGACATCGAGTGCGTTACCGATGGAGACGAAGTAGGAAAATCCAACGTTTTCCTCGATCGCCCAGTCCAGAACCGAGGTGCAGAGAGCGCCGGATTGTGAAACGAAGGCGATGCTTCCGCTCTTCGGCATGCCCGAGGCAAAGCTGATGTTCAGACTCTGGTCAGGGACAATGATTCCCAGACAGTTCGGACCGATGATCCGCATTCCGGGATATTTCTGGAACTCCGTCCGGAGTTGGTGCTCGAGATTTCGCCCGGTTTCTCCCGCTTCCCTGAATCCGGCGGATATGATGATGATTCCGAGAATACCTGCCTCGCCGCAGGCCCGGACAATGCCGGGTACCTGCGCGCTCGGAGAGCAGATGACTGCCAGATCCGGAGTGCGGGGCAGATCCGTGAGCGAGGCGTAGCACTGAATGCCCAGAACGGCCTCACTGGTGGGGTTGACCGGATACACAACCCCTTTGAATCCTCCTCCGACCAGGTTTTTCAGAACCGTTCCGCCGACGCTTTTCGGATTCGGCGTCACACCGAACAGAACGATCCGGGTTGGCTTGAAAATCCGATCGAGTCTGTGAACGTCCATGAACACCTCCCAGGAACGATGATCGTCGCGATAATAACATAATTTACTGCGTCAGGATCCCGAAATTCGCTCCGATCAGGATAACTCCGATTTATTTGCTCCGAGCTCAGGTTTTTGTTATAGATCTCAGCATCAACCGGTTCAATTCGAAAAGAAAGGCAGGTCCATGAAGAGAAGACTTCTAGTCTGGTGCATCAGCGCATGTCTTTTGTTCGCTCCGCAGATCATGAGTGCGGCCTGGTATCATTTCGGAGCAGACGATGGATTCTCAAGCTGTAATACATCCGAAACCATCCTTGATGACACGACAGTGCTGAATCTGATTCGAGTATGGGGAATCGGGTGCGATGACGGATACTTCAGCGTGATCTCGAGGGCTCCTGCTGTCGCGAACGGCATGGTGTTTTCAGCCAGCGCCTCGGGATCGATGTTGGCGAACGATATGCGGACAGGTGAGGTGAAATGGGGCTTCGGGAACGGCAATACCGTCTGGTCCCCGCAACCCACCGTGACGACCAACGGCAACATTCTGTATCTCGAAAGTAACATCAATCTCTACACGCTTTACTGCCTGAACGGATCGACAGGCGCGGAAATCTGGCATTCTCCCCTCCAGTTCGATCTCGGGTACAATCAAACGACAATCGTGACGGTGGATGAAGCAAGCAACACCGTTTATATGCCGGAGGTGCCTTTCGGTCCGAATTCCGGAAAACTGTATGCACTGGATCTTCAGACCGGAGCCGTCAAGTGGTACATGGGACCTTCCACACACACGATCGCGCTCTCCGGAGATCAGGTGCTTGTTGAGGGGAATGCTGTCTATTGCGCGACGACCGACGGCGAGTCATGGGTGGAGCGCGTCACGCGCATCGATCCGGAATTGCACCAAGTGACGGGCACATTTGCACGCCCCGCGGGCATGACTTTCCCCGAAGTTGTATGGATCTCGATCAGCAACGGCTACATCGCGGTTCTCTATGCCGACGACGATGCCATGTCCCAGACATTATGCACGCTTGTGGTCTATGACCTCGATACAATGGCCATCGAATGGCAGTATTCACCCGGTAGAAAATCAACCGGTTCGCTGGCGATCAACCCAGCCACCTTGACCATTTTGCTGGCAACCGACCCGTACCTGTATGCATTCAATCTGGCTGACGGATCACCGAAATGGCAGTATACGGGGTACGATGGGATCGTTTCACCGACCATAGCCAACGGCGTCATTTACTTCCTGTCCGACACAAACATGTATGCGATTCGCGAATCCAACGGATCGTTGATCCGCACCTTTCCGATCGGGTACGAAGTCGAACCGACTTCTCAGGTGGCGATTTCCGATGGTATGCTCTTTTTTTCAGGCAACGGTGGCACCTGCGACCTGTTCGCTCTTGGATTTCCACCCGAATGCGAAACGCTGGGCGTCGCAATCGAGATGCCTTCTGATTATTTTACTCCAGGCGATCCATTCTCGTGTTCGGTGACGCTGTGTAATCCGGGCGCGCCCATGACCGGTATCCCATTGTTCGTTCTGCTCGAAGTCATGGGCAGTTATTACTTCGCTCCCGGTTTTTCTGCCTTTGACCATTACACCCTTTCTGTACCGACGGGCTTTTCGCAACAGATCGTCATTCCCGAGTTTGCCTGGCCATACACCGCCGGCGAGGGATCAGGGGTCAGCTTCCTATCGGCGATGACCAATCCCGGGATGACGGAATTACTGGGACAGATGGATACCTGTCCATTCAGTTGGGGTTACTTTTAAAGAAGAGAATCCGGTGCGATCTGCCGAATCAATTGAATCCGCGCTTTGAATTGATCGAGAGTCAAATTGGTCTGATCCGGGAAGGATTCGATGAGATTCGATGCGTCTGTTGCCGATGCCAGTGCGTCAGTCGATTTTCCGAATGCCGCCAGGCACTCTGCTTTCATCGTCATGGCGTTGATGCTTTCCAGTTTCGACTGGAGGGTTCCATACTTCGTAACGATCTCGGATTGGATACCGATCGCCTGCTCGATGAACCCCATGGCTTTCTTGTATTGGTGCAGGTCGAGCAGGATTTGCGCGATCTGCGAGGTGACCGCTCCCAGACGAATCAGCAGGGTATCCTGACCATACAGATACACGAATTCTTCCAATCGTCGGTTGACCGATACGAGTAGCTCGATTGAGGATTCGGTCTGTCCTAAAAAGCATAGTGCCATGGCTTTGTTGAACATCGCTGCTAACCTGAGGCGTGAAAACTCACCGGGAAACTCCGGAGACGCAATGGACTCGAAATCCGCGATGGTTTCATCGAGAATCCGGATGGAATCTTCATGCCGGCCTTTCATCGAGAGGATGACCGCAAGATTCATACGTGACTTGGCGAGGCTCTTCCGAATGGCGGTTTCCTTCGACCGGGTTTTCAGATCCTCGAAAAACGTCACAGCTTCTTGTATCAGCCGTTCGGCGTCGTCAAGTTCCTTCCGGTTGAGGTACACCAACCCGAAATTCATTTTCAATCGAGCCAGAATATCTCGATAATCGGAGTTTCCGGGATCTGTCGCGAGCGCAGACGATGCCTGGAGCTCCGCGGTTTGATAGATATCAATCGCAGCCTCGAGCTGGTTTTGACCGAAGAGATTTAATCCGAGATTCAGAAGTGCGTTGATTCGAGCATGATTTCGATCGCTCTCTGTAGAGAAGCAATCCGCGAGCGATTCGTTCAATGACAGGAGTTCGCGATTAAAGCGCTCAGCGTCGGAATGACGATTGAGCTCATCAGCCACGAGACCGCGCCACATCAGAACGGTGACCAGTTTTCGTGCGGCGAAGCGATCAGGAATGAGATTTCGCAGAATCGATTCGGCCTGCGTGTAGAAGGTATCCGCGGTGTCCGGATCGTTGGTGATATGGAGAATGCAGCCCTTGTTCATCAGGGCAACCGCCAGGGGGAACAGGAAGCGGTCGTTGAAACGCGCGGCGAATTGCAACTCCCGGATCGCAGTGTCGTACACTTCGATATCGAGCAATGCCTGGCCTCGGCGTGAACGCGCAATCGTACCCTCGACCGATAACTCGATCTGCCCATTTGTTGCCTCCCGGACAGGCTCACCGAGAAGTTTGACGGGGTCTTCCCATTTCATCCCATTCTCATGGGCCCGGAAATACTCCGGTGGATCCGCCGTGTGACCGGACGATTCAGAAACAGCACTTTCCGGTTTCTTTCCTGACACTTCCGCGTAGGCATCCGTCAACGCATTGATGACGCCGCGCATGTTCTGCGGGCGCTTGTCGAGCGTCTCCTGAAAGCACCAGCGCAAGATGGAGGAAATGGATTCCGGCATGCGGGGAAGAGCAGCGTCAGGAACACTCATCAGATACTGATCCAGCGCGATCGCGGCCATGGGCCCAAAGCGCCAGGTGATCCTTCCGGTGAACATCTGTAACATGGTCAATCCGAAACTCCAGATATCGGTCTTTCGATTGACACGGAGACCGCTGGCCTGTTCAGGAGAGCAGAATGCGGGAGTGAACCCTCGGGAACTGATGAGTCCGGCCGATCCGCGAGTTGTTTCTGGATGCGCTTGACGTGTATCGAGGGTCGACCCGGCGAGGCCGAAATCCGTGATTCTTGCCTCTTGTGCGGACGAGAGCATGACATTGGAGGGCTTGATGTCCTGATGAATGACGCCCTGATCATGAGCGGCCTCGATTCCCCGGGCGATCTGCAGCGAAACATCCAGGATCGATTCCAGAGAACAGAGTTTCCGCTCGGCAATCCACTCGTGCAGCGAGCGTCCATCCATGTAATCAGAAAAGATCGCGAGTCTGCCTGATATCCATCGATGGAATCGACAGCGAACAATGTTCGGATGCGTGGGCAGTTCAATCCATGTGCGCAGTTCCCTTAAAAACGCTTTGCTCTGTTCCGTGTTCTCTCCGAAATTCCCATGCAGGACCTTCACGGCGAAATGGAACGTTTGCCCTGAGATTCGTCTGTCGACGAGAAAGACCTGTCCGAATCCACCGGACCCAAGCAGTTTCTGAACCGTGTATCCGGGAATGATCTCAGTGCCGGAAACCCACTGTATCGAAGCATCCTGATGAAAACCGGACATGGGTTTAGTTATATCATTCATACATGTACCACCGTCGATGAAACCGGGTGACAGGCTGGTTTCATGCCTGATTGAACGACCGTCGGACGAAAAACCATCCGAGTGTCACAATCCCTCGGATGATACGCCTCAGTTCGGAAATCCACATTCCCGGCCGTCGAGCCAGGAACTGGATCTTTCCCGTGATGAAAGCGAACGAAAAATAGAATTTCAGATATGCCGCGCTGATGTATGGAAGAACGATCTCAGGAGGTAAGATGCTGTTTCGCAGTTCCAGATCGTGCTCATGGGTGATTCGTTGGTAGAAATGGCTTCCGGGAAAAAGCGTGAAGAGACCGAATGAGACGAGGTCTGGTTTGAGCGCGCACGCGAGCGCGATGGTGCGATCGAAATCGTCTTCCTTTTCTCCCGGCATCCCCATGATGAAAGTCGCTTTGACAAGGATTCCGGCATCTTTCGTCATCTGAATTGCCCGAAATGCATCGTCAGTAGTCGTATTTCGATTGGATAGCGCAATTGCCCGGGGTGATGATGACTCGACACCAAATTTGATGTGATAGCAGCCGGCACGGCGCATCAGTTTCAAACGGACCGGGGAGATCTGATCGATCCGGCTGTAACAATTGAAGCTGATCCGCAGGTTGTTGTCGATGATGAGCTGACACAACTTATCCAGTGGGCCTTCCTGCAACGTCAGCACATCGTCGTAGAATCTGAAATCACGGATTCCGAATCGGTCGACACACTCATGGATCTCGTTAAACACCGAACGCGCCGACCTAAAACGCACCGTGTTGCCCCAGACGCCCTTGCTGCAATGGTGACATTGATAGGGACATCCGCGGCTCGCAATGATTCCTGTCGTCGGCAGTTTGTTGTAATTGTAGGTGATCGGATTCGGATAATACCGATAGATATCGATCAGAGAACGATCCGGGGCAGGGAAGACATCTATGGAATCGGAAATGCTGCGGGAAGGGTTCTTCCTGACTGAACCGTTGGTACGAACCACGGTTCCCTCGATCGATTCCCATCGACTGTTTGAAGCGACTGCCTGAATGATCTCCAGAAGCGAGAACTCACCCTCTCCGACGACGAGTGTGTCGAACTGAGGATAGCGACTGATCATGGTTTCCGGTTCAGCGCTGGCTTGAATGCCACCGAAAACCGTCATGATCGAGGGATCGATTGCCTTCACCTTTGCAGCCGTGACTGACGCGCCGATTTCTTCACAGGAGCATGCGGTGATACCGACGACCCGAGGTTCAAAATCCCTGATGGCTTGTTCAAGCTCTTTCCATGGGGCGGACGCGATTCGCAGATCAAGCACCTTCGCATCGATCGCATGCGTCCGTAAAAAAGTCGCCAGGCATAGTACATTCAGAGGCAGTTCATTGCCCGGGGTGAAAATATACTTCTTCGGGTTATCGGCATTGATGATCACGACCGGTTGAACCAGAAGAACTCGAATGCCGGATAACCCGGTTGCCGGTACTCCGATTTCTGAAATGATCATAGAAAAATCATAGATTGCTGCCTTGAAAATTGCAATGATCCTGATTTTCCCGTGCTCTTCGTGATTCGCGGATCCGAGTTGTTTTCTCGAGGTTTGAAAAGCGTTCGCATTTCACGTAAAGTCTCGGATTCATTGCTCCGATGTCTCCAGAGCGTACCGGTGTCGGACGGGGTTTTTTAATTTCGAAAGCCCATCAAGGAATCACAACTTGAAGAAACTCCTGTGGTCAATAGCCTTCCTGATAACGATGCTCCATGTAGTTGTGCGTGATCGATGGGACTGGGTTGCGCCAATTTACTATATCTTACCGATGCCGATCGTTCTGTTCACCCTGTTAGGCATCTCGATCTGTTTCGGTATTCATAAGCACCATCGGCATCTCATCGCGATGTTCGTGCTCATCGTCCTCCTGGCCATATTCTGGGTACACCAGAACTGGTGCTTCAACAGACAGGACCACGCTCGAGCGAACACCCGGGTTCTTCTGTGGAATGTAGGACGGATCGGGGAGCACTTCCCGCTTGCGCTTGAATCGCTCATCGAGTTTTCTCCCGATATCGTCGGACTCGTGGAATCGAACGGCATCTCCCGAATCCCAAGCCGGACGCGGATCGGCCCTGACGGCAGATACCAGGTCATGTCTTTCGGCCAGGGTATGACAGTCATCACGCGGGGGGAAATCATCGAGGGAGTCAGGGAGAAAGCCGGACATGGAAGCTGGTTCTCGGATTGCCGGATTCGGTTTTCACACGGGGATGTCTGGATCCGGCTGGTTGATGTATCGAGCAACCCCTTCCGATCTCGACGGTCGATGTTTGAGAGGATGTCGCGAGACCCGGAAGGAAGTACTCCCGATGTCATTCTCGGTGACTTCAATACTCCTTCCGGAGCATGTTCGTTTGAACCGATCAGGAACAACTTCCATAACGCTTTCGAATCAGCGGGAATGGGCTTCCATGCCACATGGCCGCTGCCCGTTCGCATGATGGCGATCGATCACATCTGGGTGCGCAACGGGATCCCAATCCGAGGAACCGAAATAGTCCCATTTCGATTCTCCGATCATGCGATTGTCTTCACCGATCTCACTTTCCCCGCTCGATGACTGAACGAGCCGTTTGTGTATGCAACTTGCATGTGGAACCGCCGGAGGTTGAGCACATGGTCAGAATGAACCGTCTTCCATTTTCACTCGCCTGCTTCATCTGTTTCGTTTCGAGCGCTCTGGCTGATACGCGGATTTTGGTCGCTGATCCGAAAGAAAGCACCGTGGATTCGCTATTGAATAAAGGATACACGGTCATCGGGCGCTATCTGGACTGTCCGGTTCTGGTTCCGGATGGCGTACTGCCGAGCCCGTTGGCAATCGCAGACTTTTCGATGGCTGCAGACATGAAGCTTGTTGTCATCAGTCCTGTGCGATCGCCACTCGTTTTCCCTGAGTCATTCCGAACCAGTGTCATAATCGAACGCAACGGCGTCCTGTTACTCAAGGTAAATGACACAGTGGATACCGGTATCTTCGCTGCTGCCGGTTACGAGGTCAAGGTCATTCCGATTCGTCCGATCCGGAAACCACGTTCGACGCTGCAACCGAAGGTTTCCCGAGCCGCCCAGTCATTAATCCAGTCAATGGTGGACCAGGTTTCGCTGACCAACTACCAGGCGTTGCTGAACGACCTGGTCGCTTTCGGAGACCGTTATTCCTGTGCACCTGGACATGGAGCCAACGCGGCGACATACATTTACAACAAATTTTCGTCCTATGGATTCACGAATATCCGGTATCAGAGTTTCGACTCATGCTCGGATAATGTCATCGCCAAAAAAACAGGGAGTATCAACCCGGATCGTGTCTGGGTAATCGGCGCCCATTATGATTCCTATGCGCAAACGAATGCTCCTGGTGCAGACGACAATGGTAGCGGCACCGGTGCGGTTCTTGAAATTGCGCGTATCCTGAATCAGTACAATCTTGAAGATACGATCGAGTTCGCACTCTTCGCCAGCGAGGAGTTGGGTTTGTTTGGAAGTGAAGCTTACGCTGCCGCTGCCGACAGCGCCAACACAAACATCGTCGGGATGATCAATCTGGATATGATCGGCTATGAAAAGCCCGGATATCCGGCGGATCTCGATGTCGTCGCTGACTCCGCCTCCATGTGGCTTGAAACGATCGCGTTCCAGGCGATCGATGACTACATTCCGGGAACGCTAAAGAAAGACAACGAACTCCCTTCCGGTGCCGGATCGGATCATGAACCCTTCAACGAACATGGATATTCGGCGATCATGTTCTTCGAGGATGAACCGAACTACAGTCCGTACATCCACTCGGCGAACGATACGATTCCCCTGAGTCTGAATTCCTGGCCTCTCGCCATGAACTTCACAAAAGCCGCCCTGGCTACTCTCGCGACATGCGCAATCCCCCTCGATATCTACCTCACAGCCCACACGATCGATGACAGTTCGGGGATAATGACGGGAATGTGGATCCGGGTGAGCAGATCGATATGATGATCACGATTCAGAACCGTCTGGGAGCCGGTATCACGAATGTGAATGCCTCGCTTTCATGCATGACGAACTGCACGGGTGTCACCATCATCCACGGATCACATGCGTTCGGGACCATGTCGCAGATGCAGATTCTGGATAACTCGGCTGCGCCGTTCCAGATCGCCTTCGGTGCCGGTATTGCGGAAGGGACTGTCGTGCGATTCGGTGTGACGATCACGGCAGACGGTGGATACATAGGGGCGACCCCGATCGATCTGACGGTCACTGCCCGGAACCAGGTCTCGATCGCATGTTGGAACATGGATGTCAATCCGGGGTGGACCGTTTCAGGAGGCACCGGTAACCAGATGTTCCAATGGGGACAACCGACCGGCAGCGGAGGCGCGTACGGTGAGCCGGACCCAACCTCCGGGTATACGGGTACAAAGGTGTATGGCTATAATCTCAGCGGCGATTATGCGAATAGTATCACAACCGAACGCACCCTGACGACAGGTGCGATTGATTGCTCACAGTCGACCGATACCATGCTCGATTTCTGGTGCTGGCTTGGTGTCGAGGAATCCACTTACGATCATGCAAGTATCGAAGCATCTTCAGATAACGGGACGACCTGGAACACCGTATGGGAAAACAGAGGGACTCTCAATGGTGGAGTATGGGAACATTGGAGTTTCGATATCAGCGCTATCGCCGACAATCATTCACAGGTCAAACTTCAATGGAATATGGGTCCGACCGATCTTGGATGGACGTTCTGCGGCTGGAACATCGATGATGTCTGTATCACCGGGTGGACTACAGTGGCCGGAACGGCGACTCCGACAAGGACTCCCACGGCGACAGCCACAAATACCCCTCTGCCGCCGTCCGTCACACCAACTCGAACACGGACTGCGTCTCCGACCCCAACGCGCACGCCAACGGTGATGTCTTCGACGGCGACCCCCACCCGGACGCCAACCTACACGTATTCGCCCACACCGGTACCGCCGACACTGACTCCGACAAGGACTCCCACGGCTACTGCCACAAGCACCTCTCCATCGCCGACGGTGACGCCGACGCCGACTCCGCAGCCCATCCCGGCGACTTCCGGAGGCGGGTCCATTCTGCTCGTGCTGTTGCTGAGTAGTTTTATCGTGCTGAACGGACGCCGCTGGCTACCATCCCGCCCGACACATCGTCAGCACTGAGCCATAGGCATCGGGTTCGTCGG
>CAYYMM010000119.1:0-13114 GCA_964472395.1 uncultured bacterium
CCGTGAGGGTGGCAAGACGGTCGGCGCCGGAGTCATCAGCAAGATCTTTGAATAAGCATTCTGATAGAGGTTCCAAGCCGTCGTTTTTTTAAGCGGCGGCTTTTTTCACCTTCATCGTAAGAGGGAAAAATGGCCGATCAAAAAATTCGAATCAGATTAAAAGCATATGATTATCGGTTGCTCGATCAATCAGCCGGCGAGATCGCAGCAACTTCAAAGCGAACCGGTGCCGAGGTCGTCGGACCGATTCCGCTTCCCACAAAAATCAACAAATATTGCGTTCTTCGAAGCCCTCACGTCGACAAAAAGAGTCGTGAGCAGTTTGAAATTAGAACCTACAAGCGTTTGATCGATATCCTGAGCCCAACACCTCAAACCGTTGATGCACTCATGCGACTTGAACTCCCCGCCGGTGTCGATGTCGAAATCAAGCTGTAACAGATGGAGATTATGAACATGTCCGTCGGAATTCTTGGAAAAAAGTTAGGCATGACACAGATGTTCGACAACCGCGGCTCAATGATCGCGGTTACGGTTGTTCAAGCTGGTCCTTGCCCGGTAGTTCAGAAAAAAACAAATGAAAATGATGGATACACTGCGATCCAGATCGGTTTCGAGGATGCCGGACGGCAGAAGGCAGCTTTGAAGCCGTATAAAGGCCATTTCAAATCTTCCGGTTTAAAACCGCAGCGTGTTTTGAAGGAAATCCGATACGACGATGTATCCACATTCTCGATCGGCCAAACCATAACGGTTGGTGAGTTTAAACCCGCTGATAAAGTGGTAATCACTGGAGTATCAAAAGGTCGAGGATTCCAAGGCGTCGTGCGTCGTCATGGTTTTGCCGGAAAAGATACCGGACATGGTACACACGAAGCATTCCGAACAGGCGGTTCTATCGGAATGCGAACCCCAAAACATACTCGTAAGAATATGAAAATGCCTGGGCATATGGGCGCACGTAAAATCACGATTCGGAATCTGAAGGTGATGTTCGTGGACACCGAGAACAATCTCCTGCTGATCAAAGGCGCTATCCCCGGAGCAAACAACGAAGTCGTTTTCATAAAAAAAGCATGATCGGAACAAGGTGATAGTATGGCGAAACTTGATATCAAAACAATAGACGGTCAAATCGTCGGTCAGGCTGAGTTGGCTGCCGACATCTTTGAAGTCCCATTTAATCCTTACATCATTCAGGAAATCGTACGAATGCAACTCGCAAATCGTCGCCGCGGGACACACAAGACGAAAGGACGTAGCGAAGTTGCCTACTCAACGAAGAAGTTGTATCGACAAAAAGGTACGGGTCACGCACGATCCGGTGATCGAAGGTCCCCTCTGCGTCGCGGAGGAGGTGTCATCTTTGGACCCATCCCGCGCGACTATTCCTTCTATCCTCCCAAGAAGGTGCGTAAAGGTGCGCTAAAGGTTGCACTTTCGCAGAAACTTCGCGAAGGTCAGTTGGAAGTGTATCGGGAATACGAACCTGAAACACCAAAAACAAAACCGATTCTTAGCCAACTTTCTCTCGGTAAGGAACCCGTCTCGACATTGATCATTTGGAGCGAAGAACATCAGAATTTCATGAGATCACTCCGTAATGTTCCGAACTTCAAGATGCTTCGGGTCGATGGATTGAACGTGTATGACCTCGTACTGCATAAACGGGTGATTCTGATGGAAAAATGTATTTCGTCCATCCATGAAAGGCTCGTCTGATGAAAACGCATTATGATATTTTAAGAAGCCCGCTTATCACTGAAAAGACGAACCTGCAAAAAGCAGATTCGAATAAAGTCTCATTTCGGGTTGATATCAAAGCAACAAAAAAAGAAATCAAAGCTGCAGTAGAAAAGATATTTGGTGTCACGGTATTGAATGTCCACACCATGCGACAGCTCGGAAAAATTAAAAGAATGGGACGATTCATGGGACGCCGCTCAGGTTGGAAAAAAGCCATTGTTACTCTCAAACTTGGTGACAAAATCCAATATTTTGAAGGCGTTTGATAGGAAAACGGCGAGGTAATCATGGGAATAAAATCATTTAAGCCAACGTCTCCGGCACGACGATTTTTTACGGTTTCAACTTTCGAAGAAATCACAAAAAAGCAGCCGGAAAAGTCCTTGACCTCTGGAAAACCTTCCAAAGCAGGCCGCAATAACACGGGAAGCATCATGATGCGTCGTAAAGGTGCCGGTCACAAACGACGTTTTCGAATCATCGATATGCTTCGTGAAAAAGACGGGATTCCGGGACGAGTCGCTGCTATCGAGTACGATCCGAATCGCTCAGCACGAATTGCGCTGATCAACTATAAAGACGGAGAAAAACGATACATCGTGTGTCCTCACGGAATGCGTGTGGATGATGTAATCTTGTCAGGGCCTGCTGTTGATATCAAAATCGGGAACTGCCTTCCGTTGGAAAAAATCCCGATCGGCACGTATGTGCATAACATCGAAATGAAGCGAGGCAAGGGAGCGCAAATGGTGCGCGCTGCCGGTGCATATGCTCAGATCATGGCAAAAGAGGGCAAGTTCGCTCAGGTCAGACTTCCCTCTGGAGAAGTTCGCATGATCCACCTCAATTGCATTGCAACAATCGGTCAGGTCGGGAATCAGGATCATGAAAATATCACTATTGGAAAAGCAGGGCGTAGTCGTTGGCTCGGCCACCGTCCTAAAGTTCGGGGTGTAGCCATGAACCCGGTTGACCATCCGCATGGTGGTGGAGAAGGTCGCACCTCCGGGGGACGCCATCCCTGCACTCCATGGGGTATTTCTACAAAAGGTCACAAAACTCGGAAACGTAAACCCAGCGATACCATGATCGTAAAACGGCGCAAGTAATGAGCGGAGGAAAATAAAGTGGCTCGGTCAAGTAAAAAAGGTCCATATATCCATCCGAAACTATTGAAAAAAGTCAGTCAAATGAAAAATTCCGGAGACCGAAAAGTTATAAAAACATGGTCTCGGGCATCCGAAATCAGTCCGGACTTCGTCGGGCTGACTGTCGCCGTTTACAACGGGAAGAAGTTTGTTCCGGTTTATATAACCGAAAACATGGTCGGACATAAACTCGGTGAATTTTCACCGACTCGCACATTCAAGGGACATGCCGGAACCAAGAGCGAAAAAGCGACGAAGGTTAAATAAAGAAGGATCATCTTATGGAATTCAAAGTCAAGCATCGGTTTGTAAGGATTTCACCATTCAAAGCTCGCAAAATGGCGGATCTGATTCGGGATAAAAAAGCGGAAGACGCATTGGTAACTCTTAAGTTCATGCCCAAGAAAGCCGCATTGATTCTCGATAAAATGCTGAAGTCAGCTATTGCTAACGCGGAGCAAAGCCCTGAACCGATCGCCCCGGAAGATCTCTATGTCCGAACGATTTTCGTTGATGAAGGTCCGACGATGAAACGATTCATGTTTCGGGCACAGGGGCGTGTGTATCGCATCCGAAAGCGTACGAGTCACATCACGATGGTTTTGGCTGATTCAACAAAAACAAAGAGTAATTCTACAACAACCAGATCAATCAAATCTTGATCCCAAGGAGGTGTGGTTTGGGGCAGAAAGTTAATCCAATAGGTTTAAGGCTTGGCATTGTAAAAACCTGGTTGTCCAAATGGTACGCAGACAAGGACTATGCCAAGTTTCTCCATGAAGATCTCCGGGTACGAAAATTCATCCACAATGAATTGAAACATGCAGGGATCTCTAAAGTTGAAATCGAGCGTGCTGCTGATCAAATTCGGATCAACATTCACACAGCACGCCCCGGTATCATCATCGGAACTCGAGGCGCTGAAGTTGATCGAGTGAAGAAATCCGTACAGGGACTGACTGAAAAGCAGGTGTTTTTGAATATCAAGGAAGTGAAGAATCCAGAGATGGATGCACAGCTGGTGTCCGAATCTGTCGCAATCCAGCTGGAACGGAAAGTTTCCTATCGACGCGCTATGAAAAAAGCACTGGCCGGTGCACTGCGCTTTGGAGCCAAAGGAATTCGCATCAGCTGTTCCGGACGCCTCGGGGGAGCCGAAATGTCGCGTTACGAGCAGTATCTTGAAGGACGTGTTCCTTTGCATACATTGAGAGCCGACATTGATTACGGATACTGCATTGCCCAGACTACCTACGGTGTCATTGGCGTGAAAGTATGGATTTTCAAAGGAGAAGTGATCCCGTCTCGCGCAGATAGAGACGGACGTCGACAGCGAACGACACAATCATCGCGGCCGGCCCGCAGTGGGAGTGAGGATCGCGGCTCATTCAGCCGGACTCGCCGTCGGGTCGAAAAGATGGAGAATGAATAATGTTACAGCCGAAAAAAGTAAAATTTCGCAAGATTCACAAGGGTCGTGTCCGTGGCCAGGCCTCCCGCGGCTCTGAACTTGCGTTCGGAACATATGGGATTCAGGCACTAGAAGCAGGTTGGATAACAGACCGTCAGATCGAGGCTGCTCGTATCGCCATGGCTCGATACATAAAACGAGGCGGAAGAATCTGGATCCGAATTTTTCCTGACAAACCGATTACGATGAAACCAGCTGAAACCAGAATGGGCAAGGGAAAAGGAAACCCGGAATACTGGGTTGCGGTCGTTCGTCCAGGACGTATGCTGTATGAGTTGGAAGGTGTACCGTCTGACGTCGCGCGCGAAGCGATTCGGCTTGCATCGTTCAAACTGCCGATCCGCACGCGGTTTGTCGAGCAGGAGAAGGAGTTTGACATCACATGAAACCGATGAATGCCGCTACTCTTCGAGAAATGAGCATCGAAGAATTGAAAATTAAAGTGAACGAGTTGAAAGAGCTCCTATTCAGATATCGATTTCAAGCGTCTCAAAGTCAACTGGAGAGTCCGGTCACCATGCGTACCGTTCGCCAGGACATCGCTCGGGTCAGAACCGTCCTCCGGGAAAAAGAACTGAAAAAAACAAACAACTGAATCATGACACGGAATCATGAATGAAGTGATGGAAACAACCATGCAGGAAGAATTGAAACATCGAAAACAAAGAACAGGAATCGTGATCAGCGATAAAATGGACCAGACGGTCAGCGTGCTCGTCGAGCGAACTGTCACTCACTCACAGTTCTTCAAACAGATAAAGCGGCAGAGCAAATTCATGGCACATAATGAAAACAATGATGCCAAAATGGGAGATCGGGTTCTGATCGAAGAATCACGGCCGCTGTCCAAACTGAAACGCTGGAGAATTGTTGAAATTATCGAGCGAGCAAAATAAGAAACGAATCAGAGTGTCGGCTTGTAAAGGAGAATGGGTATGATTCAGTTAAGAACAATTCTGGACGTGGCGGATAACTCGGGTGCCAAAAAAGTCCAGTGCATCAAAGTTCTGGGAGGCTCCGAACGACAATACGCGACTGTCGGAGATATAATTGTAGTTTCAGTGCGCGAGACAATACCAGGATCCAACATAAAAAAAGGTTCGGTTGCTCGTGCTGTCGTCGTCCGAACAAAAAAAGAAGTTCGTCGTCCCGATGGTTCTTATATCAAGTTCGATAAAAATTCAGCGGTGATTATCAATACTCAGAATGAACCGATCGGCACGCGCGTCTTCGGCCCGATCGCCCGTGAGTTGCGTGAAAAAGAATTCATGAAAATTATTTCTCTCGCTCCCGAAGTAATTTGAGGGTAAATCGACCATGAAAGAAACAGAAAAGAACTGTCAGAAGATCAATATCAGAAAAAATGATCAGGTTTTCGTAATCGCAGGCAAGGAAGTCGGAAAAAAAGGGCGTGTCTTGAAAGTTCTTCGAAAGACAGACCGGGTAGTTGTTGAAGGTCTGAATTATATGAAGAAAGCTCAGCGTCCGACTCAGAAGAACTCCAAGGGGGGAATTCTGGAAAAAGAAGCACCGATTGCCGTCTCAAATGTCATGATATTCTGTCCAAAGTGCGCAAAGCCGACCCGTACCGGTCACACCATTTTGAACGATGGAAAAAAAGTTCGTGTTTGTAAGAAATGCGGCGAGTCTTTGGATAAATAGACGTCAGACAGATTATTAGGAGTTAAGCTGTGGCTGAAGCAAAAAAGATACCCAATTTGAAGATCAAATATCGCGAAAAAGTCATTCCGGCAATGCAACAGGCTTTCAATTATCAAAACGTGATGGAAATCCCGAAGCTGACCAAGGTTGTGGTCAATGCCGGAATCGGTGAGGCGATTCAAAATCATAAATTGCTTGAAGGGGTTACGAAAGAGATCGGGATCATCACCGGTCAAAAACCGGTCATTACTCGAGCCAGGACATCGATCGCAGGCTTTAAACTGCGTAAGGGAATGCCGATCGGCTGTCGCGTAACACTCCGCGGGCGAATGATGTATGAGTTTCTGGATCGATTGCTCAATGTCGCCATCCCGCGAATTCGAGACTTTCGGGGTGTTTCGGGCAAGAGTTTCGATGGACGTGGAAACTATACCCTGGGTGTTACCGAACAGATCATCTTCCCCGAAATCGAGTATGATCAGATCGAACGTGTTACAGGATTCTCTGTGACATTCGTCACAACTGCAAAAACAGACGAAGAAAGTCGGAAACTTCTCGAACTGATGGGTTTGCCCTTCAGACGTTGATTAAACAGGGGGATAGGACATTGGCTAAGAAATCCATGGTTGTGAAATGGCTCCGGGGAAACCGATTTGCAGTCCGGAATTACAATCGATGCCGCCGTTGCGGTCGACCCAGGGCATACATACGAAAATTCCAAATCTGCAGAATTTGCTTTCGTGAGCTAGCTTCGAGAGGGGAAATCCCCGGAGTAACAAAGTCCAGTTGGTAATTATCAGACCATTCAAGGGAGAGATTGAACAACATGATGACAGATCCGATTGCTGATTTTTTAACGCGGATTCGTAATGCCGCAATGGTGCGCAAAGAAGAAGTCCTCGCACCAAGTTCGAAGGTGAAAGTTGAGATTGCCAAGATTCTTGTTGACGAAGGCTATCTCGCTGGCTATTCCGTGTATCAAGACGGCGTTCAAAGCATGATCCGGGTGAATATGAAGTACGCCGGCAAGTCCGATGTCGTGATTCACGAGATTAAACGAATGAGTTCGCCGGGGCGCCGGATGTATGTTGGATCCACTGATATAAAGGATGTCTGTGGCGGCCTTGGCATCAATATCCTTTCGACTTCCAAAGGCCTGATGACGGGAAAAAATGCGAAGCAACTCAATCTCGGCGGTGAACTTATCTGCGAAATCTGGTAGATGAATTCCGTGCCATGCGTAGGAAGGGAATCTAATAATGTCTAGGGTAGGAAAAAAACCAATACCGATTCCAGCCGGAGTGAAAGTCGACATTTCCGGTAGCCAAATCAAAATCAAAGGTCCCCTTGGATCACTCGATTATAGTGCTCCATCATCCATTCAGGTTGCTGTCGAACACAATGAAGTCGTGGTGAAGCGAGATTCAGACGAACAAACGGATCGCGCTCTCCATGGCCTGGTTCGAGCACTCCTTGCCAATATGGTCACCGGCGTATCGAGTGGCTTTACAAGAAGTCTGATGCTGGAAGGCGTCGGATACAAAGTATCCACAAAGGGTGATACCACTTTACTTATGAGTGTCGGCTTTTCTCATCAAATCGAGTTTGTCTGCCCGCAAGGCATCACGGTTTCTGTGGACAAAAACAAAGTGACCCTCAAGGGAATCGATAAACAACTCGTCGGACAGACCGCTGCCAATATACGTTCAAAGAAGAAAGTGGAACCTTACAAAGGTAAAGGTTTCCGGTATGAAAACGAAAAAGTGCGCATCAAAGAAGGTAAGACCGGAACCTAAACCGAAGTGTTTCGCCAATTGACAATAGGAGTTGAGACGTGAATACAAGCAAAAACAAAGCCAAGGAGCAAAAGCAGATTCGCCAGCAGAGAACCCGTCGGCGACTCAAGCAAAAAAGTGATCGTCTGCGGCTGTCTGTTTTCAAATCCGCTAATCATATCTATGCCCAGGTTATCGATGATAAAGAACAAAAAACATTGATCAGTTCATCGACTCTGCTTAAAGACTTCAAAGTTCTGGAACCGAAACTGACAGGAATTGAAGCAGCCAAATGGGTCGGAAAAGATATTGCAAAAAAAGCAAACGATGCAGGGATCAAACAGGTTGTTTTCGATAAGGGCAGCTTTCTTTACCATGGCCGAATTAAAGCCTTGGCGGATTCCGCCCGCGAAAATGGACTCGATTTCTAACAGGAGTTACCGATGGATTATTTGAATCAAGATGAACTGCAGTTGATTGATAAAGTCGTCTATATCAATCGCGTCGCCAAGGTATCCAAAGGCGGGCGACGGTTCAATTTTAGCGTTGTTGTGGTGGTGGGTGACGGACGGGGCAGTGTCGGGATCGGCAAGGGAAAAGCCAAGGAAGTACCCGAAGCGATTCGAAAAGGTATGGAACAAGCCAAGAAGAACATGGTCACTATTGCGTTGGACGGAACTACTATTCCCCACCCGGTTCTCGGTGTGTTTGGTGCTGGCAAGGTAATTCTCAGACCGGCCGCCAAAGGAACGGGTATCATTGCCGGTGGCCCTGTGCGAGCAGTTCTTGAAGCAGCCGGAGTTAACGATATTTTGTCGAAGTCGATCGGATCAGGAAATGCCGGTAATGTCGTAAAGGCTACCATGAACGGCTTGATGCGCCTCATCGACCGGCAGAAAACCGAAGCACTTCGCGGAAAAACAATCTGAGCAGACAAATTGCGAGATGCAATTCAAAGAGGTATACATGGCTGCAAAACTAAAAATTACGCTCGTTAAAAGCCCAATCAAACACCCCCAGCATGTCAAAGATACCATTCGCGGACTTGGCTTACGTCGGATGCATCAAACGATTATTCGGTCCGATACTCCAGAGATCAGAGGAATGGTTAAAAAAGTAATCCAGATGTTGTCTGTTGAAGAAATATCGGAATGACAGCGACATTGAGAACCAAAGAGGTACGATCATGGAATTGAATAATTTGAAAATACCGATTGGTGCACGGAAGAGTAAAAAACGTCTTGGCCGTGGAACCGGTTCGGGACAAGGCACAACAGCCGGCAAGGGTACCAAAGGTCAGAAGGCTCGATCCGGCGGTAAAGTTCGGCGCGGATTTGAAGGCGGCCAGATGCCTCTCTCTAGACGTATTCCCAAACGCGGGTTTACCAATATCCACAAGAAAACATTTGCAGTCGTCAATGTCAGCGATCTTGATTCACATTTCCAAGCCAACAGCTCCATTGGTCCGGTCGAACTCCATGATTGCGGACTCGTGAAGAAAAGTCTCGATGGAATAAAAATCCTTGGGTTTGGCGAAATTTCCAAACCACTTACGATTAAGGCACATTCGTTCTCAAAAACAGCCGTCGAGAAAATAAAAGCTGCAGGCGGCGCTATCGAGGAGTTAAAGTAGTGCTTCAATCAATAGGAAATGTCTTCCGGATCCCCGAACTGCGAACGAGGATTCTCTTTACTCTGGCCTTGCTCGCCATTTTCCGGGTTGGTACATACATCCCCACTCCAGGAATCGACAGTCAGCAATTGGCACAAGCAATGGCCGGTAATTTTGAAGGAGTCTTCGGCTTTCTCGACATGTTTTCCGGTGGCGCATTCAGCCAACTGACTATCTTCGCACTCGGAATCATGCCGTACATCAGCGCATCGATCATTCTGCAGTTGCTGGCAGTTGTTGTTCCTTATCTCGAACGACTCGCCAAAGAAGGTGATGCCGGACGAAAAAAAATAACGCAATATACACGTTATGGCACTGTCGTACTGTCGGTTATCCAGTCTTTTGGTATTGCCATCGGACTGGAAGGCATGCAGGGCGGCTCGCTTGTGCTCAATGGCGGTGGATGGATGTTTCGTCTGATGACGGTGATCACCCTAACTGCAGGTACCGCTTTTTTGATGTGGCTGGGTGAGCAGATCACGGAGCGAGGTATCGGGAACGGCATTTCGTTACTGATTTTTGCCGGAATTGTTGCCCGATTACCGTCCGCAGTCGTTCGAACATTGCAGCAAGTATTTACAAATCAGATGAAGCCTTGGACAGTCGCGATCATTCTGATTGTGATCGTGGTTGTCACCGCTGGCACCGTGCTGATGCAACAGGCACAGCGCCGGATCCCGGTTCAATACGCAAAACGTGTTGTTGGACGGCGTTTGATGGGTGGATCCTCAACTCATATTCCACTCCGAATCAATACTGCCGGAGTTATGCCGGTCATCTTCGCCTCTTCGATTATTATGTTTCCCATCACGATCCTGAAGTTTGCTGCAAGCCCGGATCGGCCATGGGTGCAGTGGCTGTTCGATAATTTTCAACCCGGTTCTTTGATCTATATGGTTATGTACATCGGGTTTACGGTGTTCTTCACCTATTTTTACACCGCTATCATCTTCAATCCCGTTGATTTGGCCGATAACATGAAGAAGCATGGCGGGTTCATTCCAGGATACCGACCCGGGAAAAATACGGCTGATTTTATCGATAAGACACTCACCCGGATTACGCTTGTTGGCGCCATCTTCCTGTCCGCAATCGCATTGTTGCCCACCTTGCTATATAGCTGGCTTCATGTTCAGTTTTATTTTGGCGGAACAGCCTTGCTGATTGTTGTCGGCGTCGGGCTTGACACGGTTCAACAAATCGAATCGCACCTTCTGATGCGACATTATGAAGGATTCATGAAAAAAGGACGCATTCGCGGCCGTCGTGGCTAAATAAAGACATATGATGGGGAACTCGATTCGAATGATACTGCTCGGACCTCCGGGTGCTGGAAAAGGAACTCAGGCACGCCTGCTTTCGGAACGAATGGGGTTGTTGCATCTTTCTTCCGGAGATATCCTGCGTAAGGAAATCGAAAAAGACACAGCTCTCGGGCGCGAAGTCAATCAATATTCCAGAAACGGCTTGTTGGTTCCCGACGACCTTATCATTCGAATCATGAAAAAATGCTTGGACCTCGCCAATCACCAGAAAGGCTATATTTTGGATGGTTTTCCAAGAACCGTTCAACAAGCAGAAAAGCTTAAATCTATCGAACCAAAAATCGATGCGGTCCTGCTGATTGACATCAACGATGAGCAGTTGCTAAGGAGAATGACCGGTCGCAGAAGTTGCCCTAAATGTTGGCGAATGTTCCACATCGATCTCAATCCGCCGAAATCACTCTGTGTGTGTGATGATTGCGGCGTTGATCTGATAGTTCGTGAGGATGACAGAGAAGAAACTGTGCGGAAACGGCTTCAGGTGTATCACGAGAAAACGAGTCCCTTGATCGAGTATTTCCGGCAAAACCATCAAATCACTTTGATTCATATTCTCCCTCACGAAGCTATCGGTACACCTGAATCGGTTCATGCCCTGATAATGAATCGCCTGCAGAAACTGCTAAGTGTATGATCATCATCAAGTCTGAAGATGAAATATCGAAGATTCGTAAGGCGAATCAAATCGTTGCAGGTGCACTGTCACTGCTGAAAAATTATATCGCTGTCGGAGTGCGAACCATCGACTTGGATCGGATGGTTGAGGAGTACATTCTTTCGAAAGGCGGTAAACCGGCTTTCAAGGGATATCGTGGCTACAAGCATGCGCTGTGTATCTCCGTTAATGAAGAAGTTGTTCATGGGATTCCAGGAAACAGAAGGTTGATCGATGGCGATATTGTTTCATGCGATATTGGCGCAGTGTATGACGACTATTTTGGAGACGCCGCATGTACGTATCCAGTCGGAAAGATTTCCCTTCAGGCTGAGCGTTTGATTAGTGTCACGGAAGAAGCCTTGTATCGAGGAATTGAAATGGCGACTCCGGGCAATCGGCTCTATGATATCAGCCATACGATTCAGACGTATGTCGAGTCAAATGGATTTAGTGTGGTCCAGATGTTTGTCGGACACGGTGTCGGACGTGCATTACATGAGGATCCTCAGATCCCGAATTATGGAAATGCCGGTCATGGCGTTCGTTTGCGTCCCGGAATGGTGCTAGCACTCGAACCGATGGTGAATGAGGGGAGACACGGAGTTAAAATTCTAAATGATGGCTGGACAGCTGTTACTGAGGATGGTAGTCTATCAGCCCACTTTGAACATTCGATTGTTGTTCGAGATGGCAAACCGGAGATTTTGAGTGAATTGAGACAGGATGTGATTCGATAAAGGGAAGAATTGGAGAGATACAATGAAAGTAAAGGCATCAGTTAAAAAAATCTGCGATAAATGCAAGATTATCAAACGTCATGGTGTTGTACGAGTGATTTGTGATAATCCTCGTCATAAACAACGTCAAGGCTAACGGAATCGAATTAGGAGGAAAGCATGGCGCGTATTGCTGGCGTTGATTTGCCCAAGAACAAACGAACAGAAATTGGCCTTACCTATATTTTTGGGATCGGTGTTTCTAGTGCAAAAAAGATCCTACAGATTGCCAATGTAAACGGTGAAACACGAATCAAGGATCTGACCGAAGCAGAAGTCAAAAGATTGCGTCAAGTCATTGAAAAGGATTTTAAAGTCGAAGGCGCTCTCAGACAGGAAATAGCTATGAATATCAAACGGTTGATGGATCTTGGATCTTATCGAGGTTTAAGACATCGCCGTGGCTTACCGGTCCGTGGGCAGCGAACACACACCAACGCACGAACACGCAAAGGACGCCGAACTCGTATTGGGGCAGCGAAGAGAACAAAGGAATAGAAGGAGAGACCCATGGCCACTCAGAAAAAGCGTTCAGGTAAGAAAGTCGTACGTAAGGATATAAAACAAGGCGTTGCCCATATCCAGTCTACATTTAACAACACCATCGTCACAATCACGGATATGCAAGGGAATACGATCGCTTGGTCTTCAGCTGGAGGAACAGGGCAGAAGGGTTCGAGAAAAAGCACACCTTTCGCCGCTCAGATGGTCGCAAAAGCTGCTGCATTAAAGGCGATGGAAAGCGGCATGAAATACATCGAAGTTGAGGTCTGTGGACCGGGTGCAGGCCGCGAAAGTGCAATCCGTTCACTTCAGGCCAGTGGTCTTGAAGTCAAGGCAATTCGAGATGTGACGCCGATTCCTCATAATGGATGCCGTCC
>CAYYMM010000120.1:0-13020 GCA_964472395.1 uncultured bacterium
GCGGGGGAACCTGTCCGGAACGATTGCGGTATCCCGGAGTTATCCCCGGTTGATCGTCCATCTGGATGAGGGGGCGGTGAATGTCAGCGAGGATGCCGGGGAATCCTGGACCTCCATCCAGGCGCCTCCGGAGATCTATTCCTGCGACCTCATCGCTTCGCCCTGGACCCGCAGGGAGCTGTTCATCTGCAACTCGAGTGCGGTGTATTACTGTGATGAATTCTCGGGGGTATGGACGGATCGATCGCCTCCGGATTACGTTCCGGATTCGGAGGAGCGACAGTTTCTGCGTGCGGACCCGTCGGTTCCGGGTCGATTGGTATTGTTTTACTGTGATGGGCTGGGTTTCCTAAAACTGTTTGAAACTCTCGATCGAGGCGTTTCGTGGCATTCGCTTCCCGTTCCAACCGGCATATATAAACCATACGGGCTCGTCATCCCGGAACCGTCCGGGCAATCGCTGATGGTGCAATTGACGCACGACTTCGTTTCGATCGTACAGGTTGCACTCACGGATGATCTCGGCGAAACATGGCGATTTCATCCGACTCCGGATGGCTATTTTTTTTCCGAATGTCATGTTTCAGCCGGCTGGATTTGGATGGCTGACATTGACGTTTATAAAAAGCCATGGAATGGACCCGAGTGGCAGCTTGTGCCGACACCTGTGTCTGTTTACTTCATGGAGTTTCTGCCCGGATCGCCGGAAACGATCTTGATAAAAGACCTGAATCGTCTCTATGTTTCAACAGATACGGGTCAAACGTGGATCGAACGGCAACGCTTCCGTAACGGCACGCGGTCGATGTTCATAACCTCAAATCAATGGCTGATTCAAACAGACCTTGCTCTCCTGCAATCAACGGACGAGGGATATCAGTTCACGCCTGTTTATTCCGGTGCGAGACCTGCATATGTTGATCATGTCAGTTTCGATCCGTATGAGACTGGACGGATCTACGCTACAGGTGAATCGGGCTTCTTCTGGATCAGTTCCGATACCGGGAATTCATGGGTTTTTTCCGAGGCATTTCCGCCTTCCGGAGTCGGGCCCATCGTTCCGGATCCGAACGAAGAAGGTCGATTGTATGCCTGTGACCGGATTCTGGGGATGATCACAACCACTGATCACGGCGAATCATGGCACTTGTATAACGAAAACTGCTCAGCGACGCGTATCGGATACGCAACATTCAAACCAGATACGGGGCAGATGCTGCTTCTATCCTCGAATATGGGTTTTTCCAGATCGGTAACGGATCCATCCTGGACCCGGTTCGACTCATCATGGTACGGAAGCACTGAATTGCTGACCATACACCCCGTCCAATCTGAAATCTGGCATGTCTTTGCGTCCAAGACCGGATGCGGGAGGGATGCTGAATTTGTTTTCCGTTCTTCCGATGGAGGTATTCAATGGACTGAAATTCTTTGGTCCTACGAGATGACATATCCAATGTCGCTGGTGCCCGCATCACCCAATCTGGTCATCGGTTCCGGGGTCGATTCCGATTACCGATCCAGACTTATGACGCTGAATCTCGATACACTCGATCTCGAATTCCGTGAGTATGGTGGCGCGACATCATTGGTTTTTCATGAAGCATACCCAGACCAATTTATCTATGGGAAATACTGGCAATCCGAATGGAGTATATGCCGGTCCAGTCCCTATCGAATATGGGGGACACCCATCGTGTCCGGTCAGAATGAGTCCGTCAGAAATCTCGTGGTCGATCCATCCGATCCGGATCGATTCATCGTGGTAGCGAATGGCATTTACGAGTTGATTCTGACGGATCATGACCCGCCCGGAAAACCGATGGTTCAATCCGTCGTCCCACGCTACAGTTTTGTTGAATTCGCGGTGTCGATTCCCTCGGATGCAACCGGGATTAAACTCTATACGGGCGATCACTCGGGAGATTACGATGCTTGCCGGATTGCCGGGCGCGATGAACTGGAGGCCGGACCGATCAGCGTGTCCGCCGATCCCGATGTCCTGCTCTGGTATCGGATCAGTTGTTATGATGCCGATGGAAACGAAGGAGAATGGACGGAAGAGGCGTCCGTGCGAGTCTGGAGTCTGCCGCAAAACGCACCCCAAATCCTGTTGACTGGCTATTGGAACACATGGATCCGAGAAGGGGATCGTTCAGCGAGGATCGCCGTGCTGGCCGACGATCCGCAAGGGATTTCCGATGTGACCGAGATCCTCGTATGTGACTCGGATGGCAACCCGATTTACACCCTGCATGATGACGGCTCGGGTGTCGATCCGTATGCGGGAGACGGCTTTTTCATTACACTCCTGGATCCGATTTCGGTTCCGTCCGGGTATTACCGATTTCAGGCGGTGGACTCGCATGGAGATCGCAGCGACTACGCCCCGCTGCTTTCCGTGAAAGGAGACTCCCGATGAAACATCTCGTTTCCCTTGTATTATCGATCGCTCTGTTTCTGGGCATCGCACCCGTGGAATCAGCTTTCGAACATGCAATCAGCGATCTTGATTTGCTTTCGGATTTTACCTCGTTCGATGCTGTCCGGGACTCGCTGGGTAATGAACACTATTTCACAGCAGGTGTTACTCTGGCGCATTCCTATCGGTTACAGGGTGGGTGGGCATATGAGACGATCGATCCGGTGGCATCAACGGTGTCTTGTACGCGAAAAAATGACGAGTTGTGGGTCGTTTACGTGTCCGGTTCCGAATTGCGGATCGCATGGGGAAGCGAATCGAATTGGCAGATTCAGACCGTTTCGATGGATCTCGGACAGCCCGTGAATCCGGATATCACCGTCAGCGATGATGGCACGGTTTGGGTGTTCGCGAGCGATCCGACAGGTCGCTTATGGGCATGGGACGTCACGGACGGATCGATCACCGACGAACCCGTGCTGATCGATGCACAGGGGAAATGCGATCGATACATCGACAGTGTCGGATTGTCGGGAAACGGTTTCCTTGCTATCTATCATGTCGGAGTTCCGAATTTCGATATGCGGCAGGCTGTTTTCGACGGAGTGACGCTTTCGGTAGAAACGATTCGCGAGGTCGGGAACCAGGGCGAGCACTGTTCGATCGTGCGAGGCACTGACGGCAGCTTGCATCTCACGGCATGGGACGGTTACGACAATAATCTGCTGTATGGTCGATTGAACGAGTTTGGAGAGTGGGATTGGGAAACGCCCGATCCGCGGTGGGGATGCGGGCGCGCAGCGACGGTGGCTCTGGATGTGCTCGATCATCCGGTCATCGCGCATGTTTCCGCCGATTACAAACGTCTGGAGGTGACACGATTCGACGGGACGGGATGGGCCTCCGAGGAGATGATGTTTCAGATGGAAACATCGAATGCCCGCCCCATCCGGATCATCGATCCGGACGAATCGATTTTTGGGGTTTTACCGTTACAATACGCATCCGGGTACTATGCATTCGACCTGATCCGGGCAAGCACTTCGACTCGGTCGATTCAAACCGAAATCGTTTGTTTTTCCCCCAGATTGATCGTGTCGAGCCAGATTCATCTGGATTCCGAAGGTGCGATGCGACTCTTCGTCTTCCGATCGGATGGATATACGATTTGGAACCGAATCGGGTCTGTATGGGCGCATCGGACGATGCGATTCGAGATGCCGGATTCGTATCAGGAACTCCTCACACGGTTCGGGCATGGTGATCCGGACCGATTTGTTGTTGCTGTCGGATTAACCCTGCCGAGTCAGTATCTGGTGTGGGTCGATACATGGAATGGATTCGACGTGAGCCGGCAGTTGATCGAATCGGTTCCGGATCGCCGACTGATGGCGCTGGATCTATGTCTTTCTCCGGACCATCAGGATCAACTGCAGATCGCGCAACGTGATGATTACACAATGGCTGTTTCGGTCAGAAATCTGTCTCGACAGGATGAAACGTGGGAATCTCAGAACGTGGATTCATTTTCACAGAGAACGGATTACGATGATGTGCTCATGAGAGCACGGATGCAAACCGCTCCGTATCCGATTATAGTGACTTTCTATAACGAACTCCGGGTCAGCTTCAGAAACGCGTCGGGGTGGTCGACAACCGCATTGCTGCATGAAGATGAGTATGATGATCATCTGGAGTTTGTTTTGGCCGGTGATGGATCTCCGAGAATCAGATTGGATGAGGAAGTTTACACGTTTACCGGCGAATCCTGGAAATCCGAGATGATCGGACTGAACCCTTACTACACCGGATGGGACATCGATCCTCAGGATCGCCTGTTTGTTGTGTCGGGCGACTATGATGATCCCTGTCACATAATCCGGCAGGATGGAATTGGTTGGGTTGACGAGATTCTCGGAGATGCGACGGCTGGTTGTTATATCCGGGATTGCACGTATGACGGCCATCGTTTCGTCTCGCTGTTGCAGCAGTTTTCCGGCACTGGTCATTACCGATTGTTTCTTTTGACCAGCACCCCGCTTCCCCCCACGCTCGAACTCACCATGAACGACCGGACGTTCTCCTCCGGCGAACCCTTCGATCTGGGCTACCGCATCCAAAACGGCCCGGACCCCCTCCACGCGCAACTCGCGGTTCTGCTCGATATCCCCGTCGGCGAGACACACCTGTACTACACCTGGCCGGGCTGGCAGGATCTGTCGCATGGCATCCCGACCACCGCGATCGATCTGCAGGCGGATCAATCCCGGGAGGAGACGATTCTGAGCTTCACGTGGCCGTCCGGGGCGGGGCAGATGAGCGGGCTGTCGTTCTGGGGATTTCTGGTGAACGAGGACGGGACCGGCTTTGCGGCCGATACGGCGCATCTGTACTGGCACTTTCGATAACGGCTCAGGTTCGTGCCAACAGCTCCCTTCGACAGGCTCAGGGAGCGGGATCATCGGGCACAGCTCCCTTCGACAGGCTCAGGGAGCGGGATGATCGGGCACAGCTCCCTTCGACAGGCTCAGGGAGCGGGATCGGATTGGAGCTCGCCGGACACTGAGCGTGTCGAAGTGTCCAGTGGAAGGAACGACTAGGGATCCGATACGAGTGACTGCAAGCAGCTCCCTTCGACAGGCTCAGGGAGCGGGATGATCGGGAACAGCTCCCTTCGACAGGCTCAGGGAGCGGGGTGATCGGGCACACGATCGGATTGATCATATTGCGTGTCATGTGGTCTGGATGTAATATTCCTGTCAGAGAACGAGCGATGAAAACAGATTTCCGGATCCATCCCCATGTGGCGATCCCGGGGCTATTTGCTCTGACCGCACTGCTGTACAAGCGCGAACTCGCTCTGCCGCCTCATTTCGACGACCACTTTTACCTTTTTCTGATGGATGAAACCCCTCTCCGGCATGTCCTCTGTGTGCTCGATCCCCGCCAATACGTCATCTGGATCCGCCCCATCAACTGGCTGCTGACATACGTCGAGCGAGCGCTTTTCGGAGACTGGCTCGCGGGGTTCCGCCTGGTCACCGTTCTGATGCATGCGATCAACGGCTACCTGCTGTACTGGATCTGCCGGAGGCCGCTCGGACTGACGGCAACGACATCATCTCTGTGCGGCCTCCTGTTCGTCCTCTATCCCGGCAGCTACGAATCCGTGCTCTGGTTGTCGGATCAGGTGGATCCCCAGTTGCTCCTCTGCCAGACCGGCTCGTTCGTGACCTATACGCGCTGGCGAGATCGTTCCGGAATTCGATGGCTTTTCCTGTCGTTCCTGCTTTTTCTGTTCGGGTTGATGACCAAGGAAACCGTCGTCGTTCTGCCGGGGATCCTGTTGTTGTTCGAGTGTTTCCGCAGGCGGATAGACCCATCCGACGAGGGAACGAATCCATGGGTGGTCGCAGCTGGTCTTCTGCCGTTTTTCATTCTCACTGCAGGATATCTCGTGCTGCGTCACGAGATTCTCGGAGGCATCGGCGGGTATCCCCAGTGGGCCGGAGGCATCCCACGGCATCTCATGGATATCCGCCGTTTGCTGGCATACTTCACTGTCGTGTTACCGTCGCAGTACTTGTTTCCGTTCCCGTATCATGATGTTTCGTTCCTGTACAGACTGCCGGGAGCGCTTATGTTCTGGATCACCCTGGGCGGCCTCATCGTTTCAAGGGATTATCGGATTCATGGCATTTTCTGCACGCTCTGCTGCATACTATTGGTGATCCCCGTGTCCCCCCTCATCTGGAAATCGCATGATTTTTTCATGAACCCGAGATACCTGTATCCGGGTTCCGGCGCGGTCTGTCTCATGGTCGCATGCATGCTGCGGGCCGGGTGGCGCGAGCCGGACAGGCGTCGGACCTGGAAGTTCTGCATGCGAATCGCCGGATGGACGATCGTCTGCGCCTGGCTTCCGCTCGGATGGCATCTGAGGAGTACGTTCCGCGCCGCCACGGAGCTGTCGAACAATATGATCGATCAGCTCTCCGAATACTGCACAGATCTGAATACCGATACGCAGATCGTCCTGAGCGGATTGCCGTGCCGGATCGGCAGCACCAGCCTGGATATCATGGATCCAGTTCTGTCGATTACCAACTTCGAGATTCATCGGAGGTGCGCACTACTGCCTCCGTTCGATCCCTGCGCCCGTCGATCCGAACGCACTCTGCGGGAGTACCTGTTGTCCGCACGCGGAGTGGTGTCACCTTCGTGCGGCGACTCGATGACCAGAACCGCAACGCCAGCTCTGAAATCCCGCCGCATTTTCCTGCGCCTGCAGCCTGACGGCGACCTGCGGGAATCCGCTCCGCCGGAATGACCGGGTAACGGGCCGGCATTTCATTGATTTGCAAACAGCGACACGATATAATCGCCGGACAGTCTGTTTTCAAAGGAGGTTTCCATGGCATCAGGAAGATGGATACTCTGGACACTGATCAGTGTATGCATGCTCGCGACAGCCGTTCTCCCGGTATCGGCCCAATTTGCCTACTCCGAAAAACCTTCGCTCGAAAAGGTTCCGGCAGGAACCATCACCGGGCAGGCGAACGGGAAGCCATTTGAAGCGAAATTCGTGGCATTCCAGCCGAGTTACACCGGCAACTGGGAGATGATCATTGCGGACAAACCGTTCGAACCGGCGGACATCATCATGGATTGTCAGCACATCGACATCGACCTGCCTCATGCCCCCGCCGCCGGGAAAGTCATGTCCAAGCCGATGGAATACGGCAAGGGGATCTGGCAGATACAGTCTCCGGATGACCCGGCCGAAACGACGAGCTGGAACGCAGACAATGCCTGGGTACTTGAGATCACTGAATGGAATGTGAAACCGTGGGATCCCAATGCCGACATGTTCCAGCAGGCCGGCACGGCGTCGGGCCGGATCGGGATCTGCTACAAGGGAAGCGGCAGTTTCAAAAATTCATGGGCTGGCGGCACATTTAAAAATGCGTCGGTCCGCTTCATGGGTGAACCGCCTGCGGCCATTAAAAATGCCATGGCGTCCGCTCCTGCCGCAGGATCTTCCACAGGACACGCTGCCCCTGCAGGCAGCACGAAAACCATCCCGGGTTCATCGACCGCGGGAACCTGGAAACTGCTCGGTAATCCGGGCGAGTGGGCCAACACCATCGCCGCAACCACACTCGACGGAAAGGTCTATTCGATCGAGACAAATGGCGCGCTATTCTCGACTGATCCAACAACGGGTAAATGGACTCCCATCGGCAAACCGGATTTTGCCGAGACACGGTTTATGTTCGCATCCGGTACCAATCTCTTTACAATCGAAGAATCCGGATCGCTGTATCAGGTGAATCCGGGTACCGGCGCCAAGAAGCAGATCGGAAAACCGAATGAATGGAAAAATACGGTTGCGATCGCGCCCGGAGCGGGGAAACTCTATTCGATCGAGGCAAACGGTGCGTTGTATGTAACGGATCCGGCGACCGGTCTGTGGAAAACGATCGGCAAGCCGGAATTCGCCGCGACGAAATTCATGCTGTTCGCCAAGGGTAGTCTGTTTACGATCGAAACGAGCGGCACGATGTATAAAGTCAATCTGGTTGACGGAACCTGGGCATCGGTCGGCAATGCCGGTGCGTTCAGTGACACGAAGGTTCTCACGGTCCTGAACGACACGATGTATGCGACCGAAGAAGACGGTTCGCTCGTGCAGTGCAACCCGGAAACAGGCAATCGAACGGTCATCGGCAAACCCGAATTCATCAATACGCTGTTCCTCATTCCCGTCGGCGCAGGGCTGACCTCAATCGAATCCTCGGGGTCGATGTACGCCATACATGTACAATAGCGAGTCTCCGGCAGAGTCTGAATCGTTCGAGGGGATCACGCCGATCACAGCCGCGCGGATCCCCTCTCGCTATCAGGTCCGTCGCGAGCTCGGACGCGGCGCCTCAGGGACGGTATTCGAAGTGCTGGACCGGCAGACCGGCGTGGTTGTCGCCGTCAAGTGCCTCGATCGGATGCCCCGCGCCGATGTCCTGCCGGTATTGCGCGCCGAATTCGAAGTGCTCCGGCGCGTCGATCACCCGCATGTCATCCGGATGCTCGACTTCGACGCCCCTCCCGGCGTTCCCCCCATCATCGTCATGGAGTACGTCCGGTCAATTCCGTTCGACCGATTCAGTCGGGACATCGATCCGGAGCGTCTCCGCGAGGCACTCCGGCAGATCCTGTCGGCGCTCGATTACCTCCACGGTCTTGGAATCGTCCACGGCGATCTCAAGCCGTCCAACCTGCTGATCGCTCCGGAACCGGTTCCGTTTCATCTCCGGATCGCCGACTTCGGCTTCGCTCAGACCCTGACCCGTGGGCGTGGCGGGTTCATCGGAGGCACGATTCCGTATGCCGCTCCGGAGGCGCTTCGGAATGGTGCCGTCGATCCCCGCTCGGATCTCTTTTCGCTCGGCGTCATCAGCGCCGAACTGATCCTCGCCGCTCCCATCTCCGTCACGGCCTCGACGCTGTCCGCCTATCTGTCGAATCCCCGCGCATCGCTTCCCTCCCCTCTTCCGGATCGATTCCGGTCGTTCGAACCGATCATCGGGACGCTTCTGGCGGCGGATCCCGAGCGTCGTTTTCTGTCGGCGGGTGAGGTGTTCAGGCGGCTTGCCGATGATGAGTCAGCCCCGGGGGGGCTCCTGAGGGGGCATTTCGTTCACCCGCGTTTCACGGGCCGGAAAGCGGAATGCAGCGTGTTTCGGGATGCTGTCGGGCAGGCGGCGGGCGGCGCGAGCGTGCCGGTTTACGTGACCGGAGTCCGAGGCATCGGGAAGTCGCGTTTCCTGCATGAAATCGCCATGGATATGCGGATCGCCGGCCGTTCTGTGTATCAGGCCGATTCCGGCGAGAATCTCCCGAGTCGCGTTCTGGCGGATTTGATCGATGGTGAACCGGCGCGGATCCCCCGCGAGGCACTCGTGCGCGGAATCACGGACCATCTGTGCCGGAACCCGTATGTTCTGCTGGTGGATGATATCGATCAGTTGCCTGACTCCGAGCGTGATCTCGTGGGAACGCTCACCGATGCGGCAATTCCCGGAATGTGTATCGGGCTCTTCGCTGAAACCGATGTCTGCGGCGATCGCTCTGCCGTTGGCCCCGTGATCCGCCTGCGTCCGCTCGACGGCCATGCGGCCGGCGGGCTCGTGGCGTCATGTTTTCTCCCGCGCATCGAAGCCCCCGCAGTGGAACGAATCGTGACGGCCGGATCGGGTATCCCGGGCCGCCTGATCGCGCTCGCTTCCCTGTCCGTCTCGTCCGGCGCCCTTCATTTCGAGGGGAACCGCTGGACCTGGAATCCGGCGGCTCCGATCCGCATTCCGGACTCCGATGAGGGGATTGCCGAGGCTTCCATCGAAGCACTCTCGTCGGATGAGCAGCGTGTGGCGGGCGCGATCGCGTGCATGCGGGGGTGTTTCGATCCGGTCCGGCATGCGGAGCTGATCGGGTTGGACACGTCGATCATTTCGCAGGCGATCATGACGCTTCGCGGCCAGGCGATCGTGACCGACGGACTGCGGATGCGCGACGAGAGCCTTGAGGTGGTTGCGATCGGAAAACTCGATGATGAGGTGCGCACCCGTCTGCATCGGGCGGCGGCCGCGATGCTCGAGGGGGTTCCCGGACGGGAAACGGAAGCAGGCCAGCATCATCTGGAGGCCGGCAATATTGCGCCAGGCTTGCGGATGCTGTTCGATGCGGCGGCCGCAAGCCGCAATTCGGGCGATATCTCCGGTGCCGCAGCCCTGTATTATCGGATCGAATCGCAGTGCAGCGATGATCCTGCAACGGCTTCATACTTCTGGAAGTCCGCTCTCGAACGCGGCAACATCCACGTGTCACTCGGTCAGATGGACAGTGCGCGCGCCGCGTATCAGAAGGCGCTCGATCTGCTGGGCGACACCGGAGATCCCCTCCGCCGCTCCTCGATTCTCGGGAATCTCGCCCTGATCGATCTCAGGCAGGGCAAATTCGATGCCACTGCCGAGTTGCTGCTGTCCGCCCGTCGGGAAGCCGCTCAGGCCGGGCGCACGGCCCTGGAGGGGGAACATCTCCTCAAACTGGGGAATGTGCGGATGCGTCAGGGCAGACTCGAGGAGGCTTCGGCGGTTTACGAGGAGGCGATCGGGGTTCTGGAGCGCGCGGAAGCACCGAAATTGCTGGCGGCCGCATGGAACAACCTGGGGGCGGTGCGCGAATCTCGCGAGGATCTCGAGGGAGCGCTCCGATCCTACGAAATGGCGCTGCCGCTCAAGGAATCGGCCGGCGACCGCAAGGGTGCTGCAATTCTGATGCACAACATTGGGCACATTCACGCGGAACGAGGGCAGATCCGGACGGGTTTCGGGTTTCTCGCGAAGGCCCGCCGGCTGGTATGGAAACAGGGTGAAATCCCTGTGCAGGCACAGGTGCTGTGCACGCTCGCCGGGTTGCTGATCGATCGCGGCTGCTATCGGGCGGCGATGCGATGGCTGGAGAAGGCAGTCGAGCTGGCCGGATCGGCGGGGGACGAGGGTGCGAGGCGGTATGCGGAGGTCGAGCAGGCGCGGCTTTATATCGAGATCGGCTGTGCGGACCGGGCGCACCGGTTGCTGCTCGACCGCGTCAGCACGCTCCCGGAGGGGTGTGCCATCGGGCCGGATGAATCCGCCATGCTGCGCCGGCTCGCGCTCGCGGCCCTGGAAGCGGACCCGGACTCTGCGCGTCAATGCCTCGCCTGGCTCGACCGGTCGAAACTCGATGCCGAGGAGCCCGTGTTCGCGCGGGTTGAACGCCTCATCATCGAAGGGCGTGTGAGAAGTATTCTGGGGGAGCGGGACCGGGCGCGTGAATTGTTCGGGGAGGCCCGGCGACAGGCGGGGATGGTCCGGTTGGCCGATGCGGTTGCGTTCGAGGCTCTGGAGTGTGCCGCGGGTGGAGATCCGGGCGAGGGACTCCGGTTGCTCGACGAGGCGGATCCGGATGCGGCGCTCGAGCGTCAGACCGCGTATCCCGCGCTCCTGCGCGTGCTCGAGGCTCGGGCGACCTGCCTGTCGATGCTCGGGAGGACGCGATCGATCGCACTGGTGCGTCTTCGGATCGAGACGATCGTCGGGCGTCTGTGCGCACATCTGCCCGACGGGGTCGATCCGGCCGCTTTCACCGGACGGATCGGATGGCGGGAACGATCGGCGGACGCGATGGCGGGTGACCGGAGATGGAACGACGAGAGGGAGGAGACGATGGAGGATCGCCGAAAGCTCATGCTGCTGGTCGATGTGACCCGGAGTGTGGTGTCGGAAAATTCCTTGGAGGGGTTGCTGGGGTACATCACGAGCCAGGCCATCGCGTTGACGGGGGCGGATCGCGGTTTCTGCTGGCTGAAGGCCGGAGCGGACAGCGCGGAATCTCTGGTCATGCGCAACATGACCCGCCGGGACATTTTCGGGAAGAACGCCCAGATCAGCAGCTCGATCCTCGAGGAAGTCATGACATCGGGCCATACGGTGCATCTCAGGGATACACTGTCCGACGCGGACTTCCGCAACCGCCGGTCCATTCTTGCCTATAATCTCAGACGGATCATGTGCGCACCGCTCGTGATCCAATCCTCCCGGGCCGACACGCTTCCCGCCGCGGGTGTGCTGTACGTCGACGGCGCGTCACCGGGCGGCGACTTTTCGATTCTCGACCGGGATGTCTTCGAATCGCTCGCTCGCAGCGCCTCGACGGGTATCGAAAACATCCGATTGAAGGCGAGGCTCATCCGGGAAAACTCGTCGCTCCGACGGCAGATTGCCGATCAGTTCCGGTTCGGCGATTTCATCGGTGAATCCGATGCGATCCGCAGGGTGCTGCAGGTCGTCGAGCGTGTTGCGTCGACCGAGGCGAACGTGTTGATCCTGGGGGAAAGCGGCACCGGCAAGGAACTGATTGCTCGGATTCTGCATTTCAATGGAGCGCGCGCATCGGGACCGTTCCTGAGCATCAACTGTGCGGCGCTCACCGAGTCGATTCTCGAGAGCGAATTGTTCGGCGTCGAGGCGGGTGTGGCGACCGGTGTGAACAAACGGCAGGGACTGTTCGCGCAAGCCGGACAGGGCACGTTGTTTCTTGATGAAATCGGAGACATGCCCGTGGCCATGCAGGCCAAACTGCTCCGGGTGCTTCAGGAACGCAAAGTGCGGCCGGTCGGCGGAAAGAATCTCGTTGACGTCGATGTCCGGATCGTCTGCGCGACCCATCGGGATTTGTACGCGGCGGCCCGCGAGGGCCGTTTCCGCGAGGATCTCTTGTACCGGCTCGATGTCATCTCGGTCACACTCCCGCCGCTGCGCGACCGTCCGGACGACATTCCGATTCTGGTGAGGAGTTTCATCCGGAAGCATGCCGGAAAGATGGGGAAGGGCGATGTGGACATCGATCCGGGTGCGCTGGCTGCTCTCCAGCGGTATGCGTGGCCCGGCAATGTGCGGGAGCTTGAAAACCAGGTCGAGCGGGCGCTGATCATGGCGACACCCGGTCGGCCGCTCGAGATCCATGTTTTTTCCGGGGGGATCACCGAGATGGTTCACGGG
>CAYYMM010000121.1:0-12881 GCA_964472395.1 uncultured bacterium
GAACCAGATCTTGAAACGTTTCCAATTCAGCGAATGGGATCATTTGCCCGAAGACTGCCCGTATCAGAATGTAGCTATTCACCGTGTATGCCAGGAGTCCGAATGAAGCAGTTAGCATGATCGTCGTTACGACCGAGTTCTGCTTCCGGAATCCGTTGAAACTCAGAATCAGGATCCCTGGCACACACAAGACGCCGATGAGGAGTTGATTCGACAGAGACAGACCCAGCAGGAACGACGCTGCACACAAAGATCGCAAGGTGTGGGATTCAAGCAATCGAACAATTAGAACCAGAAGAACCATCTGAAGCATATAGGTTTCCGAACGGATCGATTGCCGGACTACCCATGGGGAGAAGATGAAAAGCGCAGTAAACAGCGACACGATGACCAGGATGCTTGATCGTCTTTCATGCCGACGTCCCAACAACAAAGCGGTCATCAGCGTCACTGCACATGCGGTCACCTCCATCCATACATTCGTGCGTGATGCGGTGTCGCCGATCGGAATGAGGGAGGCGACTTTCAACCAGTGCAGGAACACCGGATGCCCGGGTGGGTGTCCGATTCCGAAATTCACCGAAGAGGCGATCAGCATTCCGTCGTCACCCCAGTAGATCCCGGGATAGACCATCCGGAGAATGAACAGATGCGTCATCAGCACAACGACACAAATTCCGAACATAGCCCTTGGCGTAGTCATGGCCGGGTATCGGAGCGATGGATCAGATTGGACCAAAACAGCCTCAAATAGCCCAAAATGGTCCTGCCGATCTTCATTTTACTGGAATGCTCCCGGATATCGCTTTTAAGGATGAGAGGGACTTCTACTATTCGAACATCGGGAAACTGCGACATCCGGATCAACATATCCGCCATGCAGACAAAGCCTTCCTGCTCAAAGTACTTTCCTGCCGTCCGTTCCCGAGTTTCAGAATACAGACGCCTTGTGGCGAGGCGATAAAATGACGTGTAGGTGTGAATGGATCCTGATGTTCTGATCGGGAATACGATACTGAGCATTAGATTGATCCCCCAGCTCATCAAATATCGTATGAGTGGGTCTCCGATCACCCGACCTCCCGGTGCATAACAGGAAGCAAGAACGAGATCCGCTGATGACCGGATTCGAGCGATCATGTCAGGGATGATTGAAGGATCCGCGTTCTTGTTCGCCTCAAGGGTTAGAATCAAATCGTCGGACTGGGATAGATCCAGCACATAATCGAAACCGGTTCGAAAGGCGGCTGATACGCCCCGGTTGACATCGTGTCGGACAACTTCGTTTGGAATTCGTCCGGAAAGCGCTTCTGCTTGTTCGGCGGTATCATCCGAACTGCCGTCATCCACAATCACAATCCTGCGTTCGATCCTGAGCGAGTCCAGGACATGATTCAGATTTTCGAGTACAAAACGAATCTGTGAACCCTCGTTGTATGCTGGAATTATCACCCAGATCATGTTGATTTTGCGTAGCATCTCAATCCGGATTGCCATTGAAATGTCCTGCGCATGCCCTCTTCATTTGAAATCCGGGGCTTATAGTTCAGAAAACGCTGGGCCTTCGAGATATCCGGAATCCTCCGATGAACCTCCTCAAATTTGCCCGTCTGATATGCAGTTTCATGCGTGATCATCCGGATCGGAAACGGGGCTTTGAGGCCTGCAACGCGACATGCCAGTTCCGCGAGATCAATGATGCGGATTTCATTATCCGGGTTTCCGATATTCACGATCTCCCCGACCATCGCATCGGACTCGATCGCCCGAACCGTCATTTCAATCGAATCATCAATGTATGCAAAGCATCTTCTCTGAGATCCATCACCATGGACGATCAACTCCTGGCCAGAGAGAATCGCATGGAAGAACAACGCCTGAGGTCCACCGCTCCGGGGTGTCAGTTCATGCCTCGGACCATATGTGTTGAAGTACCGGATCACCAGGATCGGCAACCCATACCGCCTTTGATAGGCAAAACAGAGATGTTCATCGAATATCTTGCTTGCCGCATACGCCCATCGCGACACGTCTGATGGACCGATCACGAGATCACATGTTTCGCTGAACGGCATGGCTGTATTCTTCCCGTAAACATCCGATGTCGACGCAAACACAAAACGCGCATTCCAGGAATGAGCCAACACAAGTATATTTGAGGTTCCGCGTGAATTGAGCTCCAGAATATCCGTACCAAACAAACCCGGAACTTCAATCTTGTATGCCGCCATATGCACGATGATATCGTGTGGCTCGAGAGTCGCAAGCGAGTCCCGATCCAAGACATCCATCTGGTGAAACCGAAAATTTGGATTTTGGAGCGCCTCTTCGAGATGTTCGATCGAGCCGATCGATAGGTTGTCGATACCGGACACGCGATGGCCCCGCATCAGCAAACTATCCACAAGATGCGAACCCAGGAGGCCAGCGGCACCCGTCACGAGAATTTTCATCTCCGTTCTTCCCACTTACCACCTCCAAGCAACCAACCAGTCGTATTCCCGCCTAAGAGAAACAGCACTTCAAGAATACTCAACTTTGAGCAATCATATCCATCTGAATCAATCAACGGCTCAGGTTTGAACTCCTGATACCGAACCTCGATCCCATTTTCACCGAAATTGGACTCATCCAGATAATCCCTGCCGCTTGCTCCGGAAAGGTAAACCTGTCCACCCAGATTTTTCGTGAGGAAAACCAGCCTTTCAGATGCAACATGCTCACTCGGGAAATCCGAAGCGAGCACTATTGATGTCTTCATTCCCAGATACACCCGGATCCGGTCCAGAACAGCGATATTGAAATCGATCAGAAACTGCCAGTTCTCCGTATACGCCGATTCGATCAACGCCATGATCTCAGCGAAGAAAGCCGCGCGTCCAAATCTCGATTGCAGGAAGGCGAGGTGCTTTTTCCGCCAGGGGATCTGGTTGTTGACCCGAATATCCTTCGATGGAGCGTTGAAACAACCCTTGACCAGAACCGGCACCGTCAACCACCGAATCTCACTCCCGACTCGAATCCGGTTCCGGTTCTGAAATCCGTTTTTCGTATAGGCTGCAGTATCCAGGTACACGAAACAATCCGACGCCATCATTTTATGAAAGAAACCCGCCCACGGAGCAAAATTTGGCTGATGGATCGCAATTATCCTTTTACCCGCGCAATCCGGCATCCCGTTACGCATGATTTCTGCCGCGCAGTTCATGACTGCTTCACAACCTGCCGGATTACATCCACGATCTGCTGCTGCTCCGTTTCTTTCAGTCCGGGATAAATCGGGACCGATACCAGATTGCGCATCGCTTTTTCAGCATTCGGAAAGCAACTGGGGTCCCTGTCGAGTAATCGATGCAGCGGTGTTCGAACTCCAAATCCGAAACCAATCCCCCTCCGAAAGGCTTCTGTGATCAGTTTCTCACGAGAAACCGGTGTGATGATCGGGAATCGATACCAGACGGATGGAGAGGTGATCGCCGGAGTGTCGATCGGAAGATCCGCGAGTTCAGATGCGTAGCGTTCGGCGATCTGCCTGCGCCTCTCGATGGCTCGGGGCAATTGTTCGAGCCGGGCAAGAATCAAGACGGCATGCAAATCGGACATCGAGTATGGGTATCGACATGTCAGATCGTCATGGCCGCGGTGATTCCGTCGAGACCGCACCCATTCGAGCAGTTCCGCGTTTCCCGATACAGCTCCACCATCTGCAGAACCGATCATTTTTGTCGCATAGAAAGAATGGATCGAGGCCTGGCCGAAGTTCCCGACAACATGACCATCGGCCATGGCACCATTTGACTGACAACAATCTTCGATGCATAACCTGCCGGTCATCAGGCTTCGATCGAATTCCGTCACGAAACCGAAAGTATGGGGAATGATACATCCGTCTGAATCCGCTACTGCGATCTCCAGCGATTCCGATGAAACACCAATTCCGAGATGCCCGCAATCATAAAGAACCGGTTCCGCTCCAACATACTTGAGACAATAAAAAACGGAGGGGCAGATAAATGAAGGAATCGCCATCCGATATCCCGGACCGATTCCGGATGCGAGCAGTGTGAGGTGCAGGGCGGCCGTTCCAGATGTCACACAGGCGAAGGGACGATGGAATCGGCTTTCGAGTTCGACTTCCAGCTGATGAACCTTTTCTCCGGTCGCCACACGCCCGCTCAAAAGGACTGAGCGCACCTCCGCGATCGCGACTTCATCGAACTCGACTCTGGAATGGGGTATCAGCAGTTCCACCGCATGCCTCCAGCGGTGGATATCATACTTCAATCACAGATTACATCCAAATGTGACGTGATCATATCGGCCGATCAGATTGGAAGTTCCCGGAACCAACGCTGCCGCCCAGAGTGTGACGCCATCGAACGTTCCGTTATACGGCGGCCAGATGAAATCGAGGAGAATTTCGCGTGTCGCGTTTCTTGGAGGCATCGATCGAGATGCGCTGTCGATCTCGTGAGTCCAAGACGGCCAGAACCAATACACTCCGTAGACATCCAGAATCAGATAGACATCTGCTTGCACAGGAGCCGCATTCGGATTCAGATAATCGATCTCCAACAGGAATCGATCGGTTTCATAGAACACCTCGGCGTTTAACATAAGATCCACGCCGGGTTCACCGGAATATGGCGACGGTGTCGGTGTCGGAATCTCGCCTTCTTCAATCCTGACATCGTCAACATACCAACCCTCGAAATCATTGAATTGGGAATCGCCGGTATCGAACCGGAACCGGATCTGTATGATTTGATCTCGGTATGATGAGAGATCAAATGGTCCTCTCTGATTCCATTGCAAAGTCGGGGATGACGTTGCGTGGAGAGCACGCCAGTTTTGACCTCCATCTGTGGTGATGTCTGTGTGGCAAACATCGAAACCGGATCTATTTTCGGTTTCGATCCAATCCCAGTATGTCAGAATCGGACTCACGGCGTCCTCGAGCGTGATTCTGGGGGAGATCAGCGAACAGGCGTTGCGTGTCCCTGTATTGTATGTGTAAACAGGGTCTCCCGAGTTGTAGGCCCAGCTGTGCGAGAAACTGACGTATCGCGCGGTTTCGGAGTGCCAGAGGCACTCTCCGAGTTCCTCGTGTGTTTCCCAGGGAAGAATCTCTTCGAACATGTCAAAAAAGGGCAACCGGTAAGGTTCATACGTCGGTGTCGGAGAGGGGCTCGGCGTCCATGTCGGGACGGCGGTAAACGAGGAAGTCGGGGTCGGAGTTTGAGTGTGAGTCGGAGAGTACGTAGCGGACGGTGTCCATGTCGGAGTACTTGTTGGCGTCTGCGTCGGCGGTGCGGAGAATGTGGGTGTGGCTGTCGTGGTAAAGGTTGGAGTGGATGAGGGAGTATGTGTCGGTGGCACCGGAGTCGGACTTGGCGTGAATGTGGGATAGGGCGTGTAGGTTGGTAAAGCAGTATATGTCGGCGGCAGAGTGAATGTAGGGGTTGGTGTTGGAGTATTCGTCGGAGTGCTCGTCGGAGTTGAAGTCGGAGGCGCCGGGGTGTCTGTCGGTGTTCCCGGAAGAGGTGTCCAGGTCGGTGTCGGCGTATTTGTCGGAGTGGAGGTCGGTGTTTGAGTCGGAGTCTCGGTCGGGAGAGGGGTCATGGTGAAGGTAGCCGTGGGCGTTTCCGTCGGCAGGGGAGTGAACGTCGGAGTCGAAGTCGGAACGGGAGTATTGGTTGGAGTATGAGTCGGGATTGGGGTAAATGTGGGGGTTGACGTTGGTAGGAATGTCGGTGTATCCGTCGGGATCAATGTTGCGGTAGGAGTATTCGTGGGTGGACCGGTAAAGGTCGGGGTCTGGGTCGGCGTCCGTGTAGGAGTCGGAGTGCGCGTCGGATCGGGAACTTCCCAACCGGCGCGGATGATGAAATCATGTGTAATACCGGCATCCTCAATCCATATCTTCGGTGGAGTGATAGGGCATGAATCATCAACATCACTGATGAATGTCTTGTGGTATTCAGCTCCGATCGCATCATCCGTACACAATTCGACGTTCTCGTTCAATTGAATCGGATAGGTTCCGAAGTTTTGGACAGAAATAACCAGTTCATCACCCGCAACCATCGGAACTTCACTTCCGTAAGTTTGCAGGCTAAGCACATAGAATCCCATTCCCTGTTCGGTGATTATGGAAGGATTTGGGCTCGGATTACAGGCTCCGCCACTGGGTATGATCGGGAATCCATTGACATCGTAATTCGGATTTTTACAGAGAATAATAGCATATTCATAATAAGCATCAACACCTTGAAACAGGATCCCGAGGTGCGTGATGGTGCAGTTTTGAGTCGCCTCGAAGATCACCGTGACGGAATCACCCATGTCACAACCATCATAATAATCCAGTGATGACACCATCGACACGGGCAGACCTGATTCCCATGTATCGTACCGCAAGTGCCAGTTATAAGCACCATGTGCTGGTGCGCTCGCCATGATGGCATTCACCATCATGATCATTCCAGCGAGTTTGAATGCATGTCGTATTCCTGACCTCATGGAACACACCTCCGATTCCTACCCGTTTTATACGTATGAATCTGTCCTCAAGTCAAACCAGAGCGTGGCCTGATATCCAACGTCAAGTCAATCTGGCGGGTGTCAGCACCAGCATTTTCAACTCACTCATCTCCTCCATCGCATATCGCACGCCCTCTCTGCCCAGGCCGGATTCCCGGATGCCGCCATACGGATAGTTATCGACTCGGACTGTCGGGACATCATTGATGACAACGCCTCCTACCTCCAGCGCATGATAGGCTGTCCATATCCTGTCAATGTCTTTGGTAAACACACCGGCCTGCAGTCCGAACCGGGAGTCGTTCACGATGTCCAGGGCCTGATCGAACGAGTCAAATGCCTCAAGAATCGCCACAGGACCGAACGCTTCTTCACGATACAGAGCGCATGAATGGGGTACATCTTCGATGAGTGTCGGTTGGAAGCAGTTGGCGTCACGAACTCCACCGACAAGAACCCTGCCACCAACCTCACATGCCTCATCGATCCATTTCTCGAGTCGTATCGCCGCCTCCAGATCAATCATCGGTCCGACATCCGTTTCCAGCAGAGCGGGATCTCCGACCCGCAACTGACTCGTCTGTTCGATGATACTCTGCTTGAACGACTCATAGATGGATCGATGAACGAGGATTCTCTGGACCGAGATGCACACCTGACCTGCAAAAGAAAAAGCGCCGACGACACACCGTCGGACTGCATGAACCACCTGCGAATACTCGTCTATCACGACAGCGGCGTTTCCCCCGAGTTCGAGGGCGATCCGTTTCCTGCCACACCGGCGTTTTAAATCCCACCCGGTTTCCGGGCTTCCGGTAAACGAGATCATGTGGATGCGGTCATCTTCGATGGTGGATCGGAATGCCGAAGAGGGACCGGGAAGCACGCTGAGCATACCGTCCGGAAAACCGCTCTGTGCAACAATCCGTCCCAGTTTCAGCGCCGTAATCGGTGCTAGTGATGAGGGTTTCAGGATCACGCTGTTCCCCATGGCGAGAGCGGGGGCGATCTTGTGTGCGACGAGGTTGAGCGGGAAGTTGAACGGCGTGATTGCGCACACGATGCCGAGAGGGAACCGTCTGGACAGACCGGTTCGATTGGCGGAGGTGGGATGAATGTCAAGCGTATGAAGCGTGCCTTCCATCGTTTCCACGAGGTTGGCTGCAATGAGAAACGTCGTTGCTGCACGCTCGACTTCGTTGCGCGCATCCCAAATCGGCTTGGCCACTTCCTGAACGATAGTCTGGGCGATGTCGTCCGCACGAGCTCGGATTTCTGATCCAATGAATCTAAGAGCTTCGGCTTTCTGATAGGTTTTCTGACGAGATGCTTCGGAACGGGTGGCTATGGCTTTTCGGATGGCCATTTCAATATACGAAGAGTCAGCCGCTGAAACAGTACCGGTGATTGTGTGTGAGTACGGATCGATTACCTCGATGACTGACCCGGTTACACGTTCTTCACGACCGATCATAAGTGGAAAATGCATCAGGAATGCCTCCTTTCAGGAGGAAAGTGTAGTATAGTTGTTTATCGAATGGAATCCATCAGGCGGATGGATCAGATGGAGGCTTGAGACTGAACGTGAATCATCGGAAGTCACTCTTGGATTGGGATCCAGAGGCGTTTACGAGATGGATGGAATTTCGGAAACACCCGGAATATCGCTCACGACAGGTCATGGATTGGATTGTACACAAGCAAGCCCTCTCGTTTTCACAGATGTCAGACCTCCCTAAGACACTTCGGAACGATCTCGATCGATCATTCTCCATCAGCACGCTGGAATTGAATCTTGCAGTTGAAGCGAAGGACGGCACCCGCAAATTTCTCTGGAAACTTCATGACGGAATTCACGTCGAATCCGTATTAATCATCCATCCGGATCATCATACCTTATGTATATCCAGTCAGGCAGGCTGCGCACTGGGATGCCGATTCTGCGCAACCGCATCGATCGGAATCCTGCGGAATCTCACGACATCCGAAATCCTATCCCAGATTATGGAAATGCTCCACCTGCTGGGATCTTCGAACCGAGTGAACATCGTATTCATGGGCATGGGAGAACCACTTCTGAATCTCGAAAATGTCGCCCGTTCCATTCAATTCCTGACATCGGAAGAAGGCCTGGGATGGGCGAAACAGCGTATTACGGTTTCGACAGCGGGGATTGCGCCTGAGATCCGCAGATTGCATGCGCTCGCACCCGGAGTTCGTCTCGCGGTCTCACTCAATGCACCCGATGATAAAACCCGGAATCAACTGATGCCGATTAACAAGGTGTATCCGCTTCGGATTCTGATGCAGGCTCTCGCCGAGTTTCCACTTCAATCCCGGCAACATCAGATAACGATCGAATACATCATGATCCGAAATCTCAACGATTCCATCGATCATGCGAAAAAGCTGGCCAGACTGCTCACCAAGGATCGTTATAAAATCAATCTCATCCCATACAATTCCAGCACTGGATCCCGGTTCCACTCATCCGAAGAGACGGTGATAGAGGACTTTCAGAAACATCTTCTGGATGCGGGTTACATCGTGCGGATCCGTCGCAGTGCGGGTCGGGATATCGCAGCAGCTTGCGGTCAACTTGCGGCAGGACAGGCTGATGACCATGGATAAGGTATGCAAATCAATCGATCTGCTCGGTTTCGGGCTAACGGTCTCGGACTGTGTCATGCTCTTGCCCCATTATCCATCCTCCAATGAAAAGGCAGTTGCGGTCGAGACGCGCCGCCTCGTCGGCGGTCCCGTTGTCAATGCCATCTGCTGTGCGGCTCATTTGGGATTGAGAACCGCGCTGCATACCGTAATCGGAACGGACCATGAGGGCGATTTTATCATGACCGAACTGGCACCGCAGAATGTCGATCTGAGTGCCGTCATACGGGATCCATGTGTTGAGACCCCCTTCGCGGTGATCTGGGTTGATGAACGAGACGGGTCACGAGCTGTTGCACTCGGAAACCGACACAGTCGAGATCTACATCCTGACGATTTAAAAGCGGATTCGATTTTGAAATCCAGAGCCATGGTGTTAGATGGCCGCGGTTACGACGCCACCCAGGCTGCGATCGAGATCGCCATGGATGGAAACACGCAGACCATTCTGGATGCCGGCAGTTCCAGAAAAGGTTTACTCGATTTAATCACAAAAGTAGATTATACCATCTTCTCGCGGGAATGCGCCGAATCCATAACGGGGATGCAATCGCCTGAAAAGATGCTTTCACGGTTGTCGCGGTTCTCGCGTCGATCAATCATTACGTTAGGGGTCGAGGGGTCCATCGGTCAGGATGGTGATCGGGTGGTTCGAGTTCCGGCATTGTCCATCCGGGTAGTAGATTCAACCGGCGCGGGCGATGTATACCACGGTGCGTTCGCGGCAGCCCTTCTCGGAGCGTTCGATTCGCTGAATTTCGAGGATTGTATGCGCGTGGCATCGTCAGCCGGGAGTTTGGCATGCTTGGGTCTTGGTGGTCAGGGACATCTGCCGGATCTGGACTGTATCGCTTCGCAATGGCCTTTTCTGGAATGCGATATCAGTCACGCTCGATCATTGGAATCCATGGAATGCGGCGAGTGACACGCGCGGTATTTTATTAAAATTAAAAGATTCGCTTATCGATAATTGCTTTTATATGTAAATTTAATTTACTATGGTTTTTGCTTCGCGAAGGGAGGCAATCATGGTCAAGTCGCTGGGATATAAGACAGAACGTTTTCAGATACTCAAGGAGTGTGGTCGATCAACCTTCGGTGATGTTTTCAGAGTTCGGGACATGCAGTCTGATGCCATTGTGACCCTGGTGGAGATCGCGGTTGACGAACACATTGACACGGTAGCATGGCAGCATGAGTTTCGTTTGCTGATGCGACTGCAGCACCCTGGTTTGCTCCCGATCCTCGATGCCGGACCCCTGACGAACACGTCCTTTTTCTACACAATCCCGGAGCTTCCCGATACGGTTCCGATGACGCAGATTCCTGAGGATCTTGTCTCGGATCCGGACTGGATAAAGCGCTTTATAGGACAAATCATCGATGCTTTGACGTACCTGCATTCTTCTGGTGTTTTGCATCTCGATCTGAACCCGACCAATATTCATGTATCGAATCCCGGCGCGGATATGAAGATAAAGATCGCCAATGCGGGGATCTACCAGGTATTGCCACCCGACAGGAGATTGGTTCGTTCTTCATATTCGCCCTACTCGATTTCGTACATGAGTCCCGAGCAACTGACACGACGGAAGCTGGATCAGGCGAGTGACTTATACTCGTTCGGTGTTGTCCTATACGAATTGCTTTCCAAAACTCACCCATTCAAACTGGATTCCTACGATGCAACACTCTCCGCACATTTGAATCGTGTACCAGCGCCACTTCAAACTGAGGTGACCACCGAATTCAGAGAACTTGGAAATCTGGTCCTTCAGATGCTTGCCAAAGAACCCTCATTCAGACCCGCAAGTTTCGACGAACTCGCCGTCCAACTCAAGCTAAGACAGTCTCCACTATGCGCTCCATGCTTTATGTCGAATGGTTTCTTCGTCGGTCAGGAGCTTCCCCGGAAGGAAGTTCAGACAGCCTTTGAGGAGGCATGTGTAGGAAACAGCAGAATCTTGATCGTAGGTGGACAATTCGGGATCGGGAAATCGAGATTTCTCGATGAGATGAAGGTGGAGATGGAATCATCTGGTGCACGGATCATCGAAGTATCCGCTTCGATAATTCTGGATGATTCACATGAGACTTTGAGAAGGTTGTTTTCCGAGATCAAGAAGTTTTATCCGAAAATGCAGGATGGGTTGACCGACCTGATTTTCTGCGCCAATTCAGAAGACCCCCTCCTGCAAATCAGTGATCCGCAGTATCTCAAAGCGTCTCATCGGCAAGCCGCCAATCTTCTGACGCATGCGATGGCCCTGACTGAAAGCAACATGGAGGATCCCCCTCTGGTCATCATTTTGAAAAACTTCCATTCCGAAGAAACGATTCCGTGGTTGTTCCTGAACGAAGTCAACGAACAATGGCAATCGCAGATCGATCTGAAATGTCCGGTTCTCTGGCTCGTCGAATCTCACGCAGCCATTCTGGAGGAACTGCAGCGCACCTCACTCCAGCGATTCAATCATATCGATCTGATTCCACTGAATCAGGATGAGACCGCAATTTTGCTCTCGTCACTCTTGAACATCACACCGATTCCCGACGCGATCGCACAACCGATTCATGAGGCATCGCGTGGGATTCCGAACAGCATCAAACTTGTAACTCGCTCGATGTTTCTGCTCAAGTTGATCGCGTGGATCGACGGAGCATGGACGTTGGATACGGAGCGCTTCGATGTCGTACCTTTCAAGGACGGGCATGAGAGACTCGTCAAGTACCAACAGGCGAATCTCGATGCGGACGCGAAAACTCTCTGCCAGCACGCTTCTCTCTGGGAACGCCCTTGTACGTATTCCGAGTTGCTGATGACGATCGATGATCCCGGATTGATCGAACGGACCCTTCACCTGTCGATCGGCACCGGAATGCTTCAGCGGGTTCACGAGGACGGCTCGATCTATTATACACTGGGTCATCCGATCTTTCGCGCCCTGGTGCATTCGAGTCTTGCGGCATACGAGCGAGTGCGGTTGCATTCGACGATCTACACAGCGCTCTCGAAGCTACCAGAAACACTGCCGGATCGTTTGTCGATCCATGCATTTGAGGCGGATAAAGGCTCGGAGGGATGTGAACATGCCACTCGGGCAGCCCAGCGTTTTTACATGGTTGGTGATTATGCGAACGCAGCCCGGTGGTATCGGATTGCGATTGACAGGATGCCGGATCGAAATCGCACCAAACTGGTGCAACTGAGTTATGAACTAGGGCATGCGCTGATCATTTTGCACCGGTTCGCGGATAGTCTTCAGTGTCTGGAAGAGGCGAACCCGATCATGGAATCGAGATTGCATCAGAAGAGGGAAAAAGCTCACTACCTGATGATGATCGGAGTATCGAATCTGATGCTTCTGAGAACTGCGAAGGCGATTGAGAACTTCGAGTTGGCGATAGAGTATTTACCCCGAACGACCTGTCATGATATCCGGACGAAGATTATTCGTTTCTATGTGAACGCTCTGAATTCGATCAAACGGTATTCGCAGACGATCGAACTGGTCAATCAGAATATACGGGATTTGCCGGTTGATGACATGCCGTATTTTTCCGGGGATATTTACTATCAGCTTTCGATCGCGTATTTCGAACTCAAGCAGTTTCTCAACAGCGATGCAGCGGTTCGCCGATCGATCATGCTTACCGAAACACTCGGC
>CAYYMM010000122.1:0-12852 GCA_964472395.1 uncultured bacterium
AAGGAATGATCATGAATCTTGCGCTCGTAAAATCACTCATTGAAGCCATGCGTCCACGTCAGTGGTCCAAGAATATCGTTATTTTTGCCGGTGTCCTGTTTTCTCTGCAGGTGCTCCAGCCCGTACCGCTGATGCGCTCCGCCCTCGCGTTCATTTTCTTCTGCCTCGTCTCCGGATGCGTCTATATTCTCAATGACGTCAGTGACTATGAACGAGATCTTGTCCATCCGGAAAAGCGTAAACGTCCGATTGCTTCCGGGCGTCTGCCCCGACGTTTTGCTGCCATTTTCGCCACAATCCTGATTCTCGTCGTCGCCATCGCATCCATTCGTCTGTCGCCTTCCTTCGGGACGATCGCGCTGTTCTACTTCTTCATGAATCTAGGATATTCGTTCTACCTGAAAAACATCGTTATCCTCGATGTCCTGATCATCGCACTTGGTTTCGTCCTTCGAGCGGTCGCCGGAGCGCTCGTGATCCACGTCCAGATCTCCGAATGGCTTCTGGTTTGCACATTCTTCCTCGCCCTGTTTCTTGCCCTGTGTAAACGTCGCCATGAGTTGCGGTTGATCGAAGACAAGGCGGCGAACCACCGCGCCGTTCTGCAGGATTATTCCCCACACCTCGTGGATCAGATGATCGCCGTCGCCACCGCGAGTGCTTTAATGTCATACGCCCTATACACAATATCCGAAAATGTTGAGCAGAAGTTCCATACGGATAAACTGATCTTCACCATTCCGTTTGTCCTCTTCGCCATCTTCCGATATCTTTACCTCGTCCATAATCAGAACCTTGGCGGTAGCCCCGAAAAAGTGTTCATCCAAGACCGTGGGATGCTGATCGATATCATCCTCTGGGTTCTGACTGTTTTCATGATCCTGTACCTCGCTCCGTATTTCGCTTGATTATCCAGTCGAAACACGCAGCGATTATCCCGCATAACCCCTCACGAGATAAAAAAAAAACACGGGATGCGATATCCCGTGTTTTGATGATCGAGTCTGAATCAGTACTGCAGATAGCCTTCGCCCCATGAAATGCGACTGACGACCGGAACTGGCACGGATCCGTCTTTCATCGGTTCTACTTCCAGGGGGGCGTAATTTCTGTTGAGATCCATGTAGTAGAGTCGGTACTGGGTGTCGTTGGCTTTCTTTCCCAGGAAGATGATGTTGTTGCCGTTCGGCGACATGTCGACTGCTCGGATGTCCATCCCATCCATTTGCTCGGACAGCAGAAAATCCTGCTGGTCTTCACCGTTCGGGGAAATGGTATGAATACCCTTTTCGGTCGCGAACACGATCCGGAGATTGTCTCTCGACCAGGCTGCATCACGAATCGAATCGCCCTTGAGAGATGTTAATTCCATATACTCTTCAAAGTTTTCGGTCACGATAAGGCGTGAAATTCCGTCCTTGCCGGGTTTCTTGAGGAATGCGACGACTGATTTTCCGTTCGGATCGAAACTACCGACCGTGTCAAAGTCAGGGATGTTGAAGTAGGCGTTGATGGTGCGACCGGAGAGATCGACTTTCTGGAACGCGTCTCCCTTGCGAATCAGGATATTCGACCCATCCGGGGAGAATCGAGGTTCAGATGCGACAGGATTGTCCAGCAGTTTCTGTGCCCTGCGTCCATCGATATCCGAGAGATACAGATATCCGACATGCTCGCCGGCCTTCTGTATCTTGATGTAGGCGATTCGTTTTCCATCGGGAGAGATGGTGGGATCCGTTGCCATTTCGGCAACCTTGCGAAGTTTACTGCCACCGGCATTCATAACAAAAACATCCGATCCTGCTCCGAATGCGATAATCCCGATTTCGTTTCGAAGTTCACGTCCGACCTGTGCGAAGTTGGAAGCTGGGAAATTCTGAATGAGTCGTTTGTTTATCTTCAGCGATTCGATGAAGTTGCCTTCAGCTGCGATCTGACTGGCCCACTCATACAGATACTCCGGTTCAATGTCTTCGACTTTCATCGCAACTTTTGTATCTCCAAACTCATCGATGATTTTCTGCAGCAATTCGACACCCTTTTCCCAGTGTTTCAGCTGCTTCTCGTTTTCTGCCATCTGGAAATAGCAATCAGCGATTTCCTCGCGAATGATCGGTATGCGTTTCGATTGAGGATACTGCTTGATGAATTCTTCAAATTGCTTGATTGCATCACCGTGATTCGATGTCGATTTCAGTTGCATGGCTTTCCGTAGATTTTCGGAGTTTTCACAACCGATCAACATCATCATGCAAATCGCCGTCAGACTCATTAAAAGTAAACGAATGGATTTCGGTTTTGGCATATCAATCCCCTTCCTTGATTGGCATGATCACACCATCGGAACCGGCGCCATTATACACATCCCGAAGTTGATTCGCCATAGTCTTCCGGTGCGATGATTCGCGGCAACCTCCGAGTGAATTCCAAGCCGGATCGACCCGGGGTATCCAAAAGAACCTGCCCGTGAGATCCCGGGAGAGTTGTGCTAACATGTAAGCTTGATGGGTTTTTCCGCAGACATAAAGATTGCTTCAGCTGCAAGCCGGTTGGCATTGATTGCCGGTCTGATACTTCGGGTGCTGTTTCCGCTCGCGGATCCACCCGCCGATCTGTCCTGGAGTGGTGGTTATTTCGCTGACGAGGGGTTCTGGGTTCATGACGCACGGAACATTGCTCTCTTCGGAACCCCCGGAATCGACGACTGGCATAATCGGCTCGTATCTCCAACTAGCCATTTCCTTTCGACAATCATGTTCTCGATCTTCAGCCCCGGAATGTTGCCGGTACGTCTGACGGCCCAACTGATGTCTCTCGTGTCGATCCTGTGTCTGTGGCTTGCTCTCCGGAAAGAACCCTGGGGCATCCTGGCGGTCGGACTCTTCACCGCGTCCAGTATCCTGAGTGCATATCAGCGGATCGCAATTCTCGAAAACCAGGTCATCCCAATCGTGATCGTTCTTCTTCTGTTCAACGCTAATCCGGATCGGCGACGTTCAACAGTTCGCGGTTTTTCAGTCGGCTTTCTCTCCGCAATCGCGTACTTCACCAAAGGCACGCAGTTGTTTCTGATTCCAGCCGTACTCGTCACCTCCGCACTGCAATCCCGGGATATCCGAGAAGCGATTCGCCGAGTGGCAGCGCACGTGCTCGGAATGCTCGTGCCTGTCGCTGTTTTTGTCATATTCATCTATCGTCCTCATTATGATCTGATTCGTCAGTATCAGACATTCTATGCGTCACAGCATGGTGAAACAATCTTTGATTTTATCGGTAATCTCACCACGCAGCCATTCATGTTCTATTTCAATCGGATCGCTCTCGCGTTCAGTCTTGCCTGGTTGGCACTCGGAGAAGCCGTGCTGAGCGCGCCACGTTTCCGAATCGAATTCCGGAGAATCCCCCCGCTGATTCAATTCTGCCTGATCTGGACCGCATTCGGACTTCTGAGTTTTGCTCCGTTGCGATATCGGCCTTTTCGATACTATGTTCCCATTCTGATTCCGATAGTTTGCATCGCGGCCTGGCGGTTTTATGCGTATCTGATCGATCGTGACGCTCTCGCGGCCATGAAAGTAAATGGGAAAGGTGTCCTGCTTGCTGTCTGGATGAGTCTCCCGCTGATGGCCAGTGCCGCACCTGTGGTCGATCATCTGTTGTTCCGAGATCGTCTGATCGGCATCTATTCTCTTCCTGGATACTCGCTTCTAAATTCCCTGTGGCTGGCAGTGATATCGGTTCTGCTGGTTCTTTCGATTCTTGGCAGGATCAGCCCCAAACGCATGATCCCGCTGCTGACCAGTACGCTTGTGATTGGCTATATCCTGGATCTAGGACAAACGACTAGGTGGCATCTCGATCGGAAATACTCCATTCTGGAGTCCGCCCAAGATATTGCCCGTCGTCTGCCTCCAGGTTCGGTCGTCGGTGGCCAATGGGCTCCGGAATTATGTCTCGAATCAAACCTGATTGCCGTTCCGATCTGGAAAGGATTCGTCAATTGGGATCGACCGTTCGAACGTTTCGGAATCACGCACATGCTTTCATGGGTTTACCCTCTCGGTAACGAACTCGAACACCAACGCGACTGGTTCCCGGACGAAATGAACAATGCCGTCGAAGTTAAACGCTATACGATCAAGGAGACTTCGGTAGTTCTCTGGGAGATCACCCGTGATTCCTCCCAGTGATGTGATGACGGGTTGTACGTCGATCGGGAAAACCGTCGATGTTTCGATTCTGATCGTCTCGTACAATGCCGGTTCGGACCTCGAACAACTCCTCAAAAAACTGTCGGATCTTCAGAACCACAATCGCATGGAAACAATTGTGGTCGACAACGCATCCGAGGATGATTCTCAGACAGTTCTAGATCGATTTGCTGGATGCATCCGTGTGATTTTGAATCATGAAAACCGAGGATTCGCCGGCGCGGTCCAACAGGCTTTCACGATTTCTTCGGGAAAGTATCTGCTTTTACTGAATCCGGACGTGGTGATCCACCAGACCACTCTCGATCGACTGGTCGAGTATCTCGACCGGAATCCGGATGTCGGTGCGGTCGCACCGTCTCTGGTGTATCCCGACGGGCTGATTCAACCCAGCAGAGGCAGTTTTCCAAATCTGTTACGGAGCGCAGCGGCTGTATTCGGGATCAAGCGCTGGATGCCACGTGACGAATGGATTCAGAAACACGCCGGACGATGGCTCGGGCATGTGTTTCGCCAATACTCCGTCCCTTCCTCCGAGGAGCTTGTCGACTACACCACCGGAGCATGCGTCATGATTCGACGGTCCATCTTCGAACGACTCGGCGGACTGGATGAGCAATTTTTCCTTTATTACGAGGAAATCGACCTGGCTCTGAGGATGCGACAGGCGGGGGAGTCCTGGGTATGCCTGGGTGACCTCATATGCACGCATTCCGTCGCCGCCTCGTCCGGACAGGCTCCGTTGCGGCCGTATTACGAACGGGCGAGAAGTCTGCTGCTATATTATCGGAAGCACAAACCGACATGGCATTGCTTCGCCGTGTATCTCATGCTGGCCACTCGATCACTCCTCCAGCTGAGCAGCCTCTCCATTTGCGACCGGTTCCGAATTGACCCGAAGAAGAAGAAGGCCGAAGAGAAAGCGACGATCACTTCCATCCTCGGCCTGTATCGATTGCTGTTCCGATCGGATCAGAATCCGACCAAGAGTCGATAGACGATCACTCGGGGTAAATGCCGGGCGACCATTTCAGGATCGGTTTGCGTGCGGCAAGCGTTTCATCGAGACGACGACGTTTCGCACGTACGGGTGCATGTTTGACCAATTCCGGCTCGTTCTTGCATTCCTCCGCGATCCGAATCATGGCTTCGATGAACTGATCGAGGGTTTCCTTGGATTCTGTCTCGGTCGGCTCGATCATCAATGCGCCTTTCACGATAAGAGGGAAATAGATAGTCGGCGGGTGAAATCCATAATCCATGAGTCGTTTGGCGATATCGAGCGTAGAGATGCCGAATTCCTGCTGATATTTATCATCGAACACACATTCGTGTTTGCAGAGTCGGTCGTGAGCGATATGGAAATGCGTTTTCAGTTTTTCCTTGATGTAGTTTGCGTTCAGCACGGCATTTTCACACGCTTCGCGGATTCCGTCCGGGCCCATCGAGCGGATGTAGGTGAAGGCTCGGAGCATGATACCGAAGTTGCCATAGAAACAGTGGATTTTCCCGATCGATTGCGGGTGGTTCCATTCGAGACCGTAGCGGCCGTCACGGAAAACGATTCGTGGCACGGGAAGAAACGGTTCCAATGCGCGTGTGACGGCGACTGGCCCTGATCCCGGACCGCCTCCCCCATGTGGTGTCGAAAACGTCTTGTGGAGATTGATATGCATGACATCGACCCCGAGATCACCGGGTTTGACAACACCCATCATGGCATTGAGATTTGCACCATCCATGTACACTAATCCGCCGGCATCGTGAATACGGCAGGAAAATTCGACAAAGTTTTTCTCGAACAATCCCAGCGTGCTCGGGTTAGTTACCATGATCCCGGCCAGATTCTGATTCAGATATGGCCGAAGCGCTTCGGGATTCAAGCATCCATCTTCGCCGCTCGGCAGCGTCTGCGTCCGAAGTCCGGCCACGACCGAACTCGCAGGATTTGTACCGTGAGCCGAATCCGGGATCAACACCAGATTCCGGTGCGGTTCGTTTCGAGAAAGATGATACGCTTTGATCATCAGCATTCCGGTCAATTCACCCTGGGCTCCAGCGGACGGTTGTAGACTAACCGCATCAAGTCCGGCGATTTCCGCGAGATCATTCTGAAGCTCGTACATGATTCTGAGCGCACTTTGCGAAAAAGCTTCGGGAGTTTTAGGATGCAGTTGTGCAAAGCCCGGGATGGCCGCGGCCACTTCGTTAATCTTCGGATTGTACTTCATCGTGCAGGACCCGAGAGGGTAAAGGCCATGATCCAACGAGTAGTTCCATGTCGACAGACGAAGAAAATGCCGTACGACATCAACCTCACTTACCTCTGGAAGTCCTTCGATCGACGATCTGAAGTAGCCCTGTGCAGCCAGCTTCGATGTGTCGATTTCAGGGACATCATTCCTGGGAATCGAACATGCCATTCGACCCTTCACCGATTTTTCGAAGATGAGGGGCTCTTCCAGTATTAAACCCGAGGTGCCTGGAAACTGAGTAATCTGTTTCATGACAGAGCCTCCTTGCTATAAGTCTGTGCAAGCGCGACATAGCGGTCGAGTTGCTCACGCGTGTTGACCTCGGTCGCACACACCAGGAGGGCTGTGCCGAATTCCGGATAATCCTGTGACAGATCGATGCCCGGGAAGACGCCATGTGCGGTCATGAAGTTCTGGAATTGATGAACGGTTCCGGGGACCTGTAGAACGAACTCGTTGAAAATCGGGCCTGAGAGTGGCAACCGGTATCCGGTTATCTGGCTCAGTTGAGACCTGAGATAATGTGCTTTTTTGAGATTGAGTTCCGCTGTTTGCCGCAAACCTTCGGGCCCCATCGTCGCCAGGTAGACCGAAGCCGTAACCGCGCAGAGTGCCTGGTTCGTACAAATGTTTGATGTGGCTTTTTCCCTGCGGATGTGTTGCTCACGTGTGGACAGCGTGTTGACGAATCCCAGCCGCCCTTCAGAATCTCGTGTCATTCCAACCAGACGTCCCGGTGCTTGTCGCACGTATTTTTCCTTGCATGTCAGGAATCCGAGATATGGTCCGCCGAAGGAAACCGGTAATCCGAACGATTGGGCTTCGCCGCATGCGATGTCAGCGCCGCATTCGCCGGGTGATTTCAGGATACCCAGCGACAGCGCTTCTGTGACGATTGTCACGAGTTGACAGGATGAACCTGTGTTCTGAGCGGCAAATCCAGTCTGGTCTTCGATTACACCGAAGTAGTTCGGAGATTGGATCACGATACAGCCGACGCCGTCAGCAATCAGTCCCCGACAAACGTCGAGCTGAGTGCCGCCGTCTGTCCCTGTTGGAATCTCGATGATCTCGATGTTCTGGTTCCGGCAGTATGTTTCGATCGTCGCCCGATATCCCGGATTCACGGCTCGTGAAACGGCAATGCGTGATTTCTGAGAGACTCGGAGGGCAAGAAGCGCGCTTTCCGCTGCCGCCATGGCTCCGTCATACAAAGACGCATTCGAGATCGGAAGTCCGGTCATCTGAGTCATCATGGTCTGATACTCGAATATGGCCTGAAGCGTTCCCTGACTGATCTCGGGTTGATAAGGCGTGTAAGCTGTCACGAATTCGGATCGGGACATCAGCGAAGGTACTACACTCGGAATAAAATGACTGTATGCGCCGCCTCCCATGAAGCCGACCGTCCTCCCGACATCCGCGTTCTGGTTTGAAAGAGCTGTCAGGAAACGCATCAGATCCGGTTCACTCATTGCAGGTTCGATGCGGAGGGGTTTATCGAGAATATAGCGTTGAGGGATATCCGCGAAAAGCTCGTTGACGCCGGTCAGACCAATCGCGGCGAGCATTTCCTTTCGGTTGTCGCTGGTGTGAGGTATGTAGCGCATGGTTAATCCGCGTTATCTGCGAGATACTTTTCGTAGGCGGCGGAATCCATCAAATCCTGCGTTTCCGAAAGATCCGCAAGGTCAACTTCGATCATCCACCCATCTCCGTGCGGATCCGAATTGATCAGATCAGCCTGCGATTCCAGCGCACTGTTCACCTTCACGATGGTACCGGACACAGGCATATAGCAATCCACGACCGCTTTGACCGATTCCACGACACCATAGACATCGCCTTTATCGAACTTCCGTCCGACCTCCGGCAATTCGACGAAAACCACATCACCGAGCTGATGCTGCGCGTGGTCGGTGATCCCGATCACTCCTGAGGATCCCGTGATCTTCAGCCATTCATGATCTTTCGTGTATTTGAAATTAGCAGGATAACTCACCGTAAAACCTCCTTGTTCATTGTTCTTGACAATCTGCAAATAAAGCGCGGGCAGCCTAACGGGTCCTCGAATAGAAAGGCAGTGGGACTACGCGGGCCGCTACACGATTATCTCGAATCTGGATCTGGATGATCGTTCCCGGAGATTCAAATCCGGATGCCACATATCCCATTCCGATCGCCTTGTTGAGCGTGATCGACATGGTCCCGCTGGTCACTTCACCTATCGGAACGCTGTTTGAGAGAATCGAGTAACCATGTCGGGGAATTCCACGATCGATCATCTCGAACCCGACCAGATGACGCTTCAAGCCGGCTTGCTGTTGCTCCTCCAGCGCTTTCTTTCCGATGAAGTCGTCCTTCTCCAGTTTTACGACCCATCCGAGATTTGCCTCGAGTGCAGTATGCTGATCGTCGATATCATTGCCATATAAGGCCATTCCGGCTTCCAAACGAAGCGTGTCCCGGCATCCCAGGCCGGCCGGTGTGATGCCAAAGGGTGCGCCGGACTCCATGACAGCCTGAAAGATCTTGATGGCGTGCTCGGGTGAAAAATAAAGTTCGAAACCATACTCGCCAGTATACCCTGTGCGTGAAATGAGAGCATCGATTCCGGCGACCTGACCCATCTGAAAACGATAGTATGCGATCGTGCTGAGGTCCGTCCGGGTCAGCGGTTGCAGTACTTTTCCGGCGTCCGGACCCTGAATGGCAATCTGGGTATACCGGTCGCTGACGTTTTCACAGGTGAGATCGCCCGATAGATTCTGTTTCATCCAGGCAAAATCCTTGTCGACATTCGATGCATTCACACAGAACAGAAACTCATCATCCTTGATCCGATACACGAGCACATCATCGACGAATGTGCCATTGGGATACAGCAAACCTGAGTAGACGACCCGGAACGGTTTGATCTTGGCGATGTGGTTTGACACGAGATGATCGACGTTCTTGAGCGCATCCTTCCCGGTAAAGAGAATTTCGCCCATATGACTGACATCGAAAACACCAACATGATTCCTCACAGCTTCATGCTCCTGCCGGATCGACGTGAACTGAACTGGCATCTCATATCCGGCGAACGGCACGATTTTGCCACCGAGGCGAACATGTTCAGAGTAAAGAGCTGTCTTTTTCAATTCAGACATGGCCAGATATCTCCTCTCTGTCTGACTATTCAGATGCTACGGCTTGTTTGAGGGTTTTTCCGGGTTTGAACTTGATCGTCTCACCCTGCTTGATCAGTGCTTTCTCACCGGTCTTCGGATTTCGGCCCATACGGGCTTTCCGTTCGCGTAATTCAAAAACGCCAAAACCTCCGATTTTCAGACGCTCTCCGTCACTGAGAACGTCTTTTATAATCACAAGAAGCTGATCAATCACTTCGGCGGACTGCTTCTTGCTCAAACTCATGTTCTCCCAGATTCGATTGACAATATCTTCCTTGGTCACGAGACATCTCCTCTGCAGATCTGAACAGGTTGATGATTTGAAATAACTCGCACGAGTCTGCGCGATAAATTAAAACGGCTATGCTCGGTTGTCAAGGTATAACCCATTGAGTTCCATTGATTTAACTCGATGGCGCGGTACCTGCATCTGCACGAGTCCGATCGCTCATTCTCTTATCGGAACCGGCATCGTATCAATCAGGTCCATGTTGACGGAAAGATGTTACATGGTGAAGCATTCCACAAAGAAGTCCTGTGACGATCGCAAGATGATCGAGCCATGTCAGCAGAATGTATCCGGGCAATCGGGCGATGGGCCGGTCTGCCGAACAGAAGCGCCAGAACCGCAGATTGACGATGCCATATAAAACGGGCAGAGCTATCGCAGGAAAAGAGGGTAGCACCGGTAAAAACAGGAGAAGAGGCGCCAGTGCGATCGCGATCAGAGTTCCGGTACCATGATGGGTTCGATTGTGTCCGTCCCGGGTCAACTGCGCCAGGACTCGTCCGCCCCCTCCCAGAAAATGCCGTATCTGGTGATAACTCATGCGAAACTTCCTTCTGAGCAGACGAGGGAGGGAATAACGTGCGAGATGCCGAACCCGGAGGTCTGCGTCGAATCGGATCGTATATCCTTTTGATGCGAGGAGATAACCAAACGCTTCGTCTTCGACAGTCGGCACGGGAATGCGGGTATCGAACCCCTCCAGATCAAGAAAAACAGTGCGAAGAATCGAGAAACAGAACGTGGCGCAGACAGCGGACCGGATGGGATCCAAGGTCGCAAAAGCAAAAACGTAGTAGATATTCTGATAGCGTGATGACAATCCCGGATCGTCGATGTCATACGAGTACGTTCCCTGAACGGCAGTGGCTTCCGGGTATTGAGCATAGTTTAACCGCAGGCGATCGATCAGATTCCGTTCGACCACAACATCGGAATCCAGAAATAGGAGAACCGGTTCGCGGGCCGCGCGAGCTCCTTCGTTTCGTGCAAACGCAGGCCCTCTCGATTGATCGAACCGGAGTATTCGGATGTGGGGGTCGAGGATGTCCAACGATAGCGGAGTGATCGAGCCATCGTCGACGATAATGATTTCGGAAGGACCCGGGTCGCATTGCAGGAGTGCCGCGATCGCTTTCAGCAGATTTTCGCGGTCATCCCGGCAGGGTATAACCACCGAAATGCGGAGCGGGTCACTCACGCGGCAAACCTCCGGAACGCATGGATTCGTAGTCCTTGAATAGTGGTGTGGCGTCATGTCTGGCCCGTAAACGCGCTTCGGACATCAGAATGCAGTAATGATCGGGATGCTGCATGACTCGGCGACTCACCCGTCCGGCGAATCGGTTGGCCATCACGTGCAACCGGTTTTTATCATCCGACAAATCATCGGATTCGATCTCGGATTCGATCTCGAGTCGATACCGCATCGTTCCAGGATCAAAGACGCAGAATGCCGGTAAGAGTGCACAGCGGGTCGATGCGGCGAGACGGAATGGACCCTGTGAAATCGACATGATCCGGTTCTGGAAGGGCACATCGAGGAATTTGAGGCCCGCGCGGCCATCAGCAGCCATAAGCACGATTTCATTGCGTCTTAAATGTTTCCAGACCGGGAGCATAGAGCGATCGATGTAAATGAAATGTGCCGGCAGATGTTTTTCTGAGCGGAATCTTAAGTCAGCAAGCCGGGTTTCCAGAAAACTGGGCCGGATCCCTGTCAGACGATGCCAGTCTTCGGGACGACTGCCGATCTGATTGATCCTGTATTGTCGATGTCCAAGTGCAGGCATGGCCATTTGATTAGCGCCGAAGTGCATCAGAATGATGATAGCGCCTCGGCCGCGCGATAAAGCGGCGTGGATCGGATCGGGATTCACCAGATCGATCCACTCATCGATGGTTTCCGCTGTCATGCGATGGTAGCAGTATGAAAGAAAGTTATTGTAGACGAATAGCTTGAAACCATTCTTGACGGCTGTGGGATGTTCGGGAAGTCGCTGTCCGAAGAGAAGTTCAAGTTCAAGCTGAGCGCGACACCTGCGTCCTCGCTTCACATAATATAAACATGATCCGATTATGCCGGCGAGTTGCCGGACGCGTCGGTTCGGCAGGCTTCCGATCAAAGGCCTGACAGTGTAAAAGAACAGGATCTGGATGAGATGAAACAGATGTCTCATGATGGTCAGTGCCCGAACAGACGGTGTGAGAGGAACCGCAGTCCTTTCCGGAAAAGGGCTTTCCGGTCGATTCGGATCAGGCGGGTCAGTTCCGGCAAGGCGCGCCGCTTCAATGCCGGAAGACTCGTATTATACTGAAACACATACTGCGACATGCGTTCGATCAGTTCGTTGAATCGTTCCGGTAAAACGCCTGCGGTATAATGCGCATCCGGCCAGTATCGAAAGTTCATAAAATCCACATCACGCGGTACGACGCCTAATTCCTTGCCTCGCTCGAACTGCTCGCTTCCCGGCATCGGATCAAAGATGTTCAACACGATTTCCGCGGGGTGGATCCGGCGGATGAATTCGAGGGTTTTCGTGAGATCATCTTCGGTTTCATCGGGAAATCCGGCCATTAGAAACACGCCGCAGGCGATCCCGTGACGGTTTACCCGGTCGATCACCCCGGGCGTTTCGCCGAGATCGATATCCTTCCTGATCAGCTCGAGCATTCGAGGACTCCCGGTCTCGATTCCCAGTTCGAGTTGCACACATCCCGCACGCTTCATGAGACGAATCATACGGTCGTCGAGAAGGTCCTGGCGTGTTGCTGTGCGCCAGGCGATGGGATGCTTCATTGCCAGGATCGCTTCACATAACTCAGCTGTAATACCCGCGTCGATCGTGAATGCATCATCCCAAAAGGTGAAGGTGCGGATTCCGAATTCCGAACGGATCGCTTCGATCTCCGCTACGACTTGC
>CAYYMM010000123.1:0-3444 GCA_964472395.1 uncultured bacterium
CGATCTGGCGGAGCGTGCTTTCGGGTGCGGGCGTCCAGGAAGGCGCGAACCAGTAGCTGCCGTAGACATCCAGAATGACATATTCGACGGCATCGACGGGGGATGCGGTCGTATTGCGGATCGAACGGGTCAGCAGGAACCGGTCTCCCGGGATGAACATGAAATCCGATATCGACAGATCATACCATGCTTCAGGACGACGGCGCCCCACGAAAAGGTCTCCGGTCAGCACATCGAAGAAGCTGACACATGCCTTGTCGAGGGGATCGAACGCGAGATCACAGGTGGTTGTCTTGACGGGACCCGGGTGAACCGTGACGGTCCGCCACTGGCCGTTGGCGTCGGTTGTAGAGAATCGAAGCGCCATGGAGGCGTTGTCGTGAAACAGCACGCAGGGCCGGCCGGAAAGATCGAAATCGAATGCGAGCCCGGCAGTCGACAGATCGACGACGTCCACGACAGCCGAGTTCCACGTCGCTCCGGCGCGTGTCCGGTAGCGGATCTCCGAGGTCGTTTCGTCGAAACTGACCATGGCGGGTTGCCCCGCATGATCCACTGCGAGTTTCGGATGCCGCCCCGTATCGGTCGCAGCGTCGATTGTCTCGAAAGCCCATCCCGACGTGCCCCGATATCCGTATTTCAACTCCTCCAGATGGCTGTGATAGCAGATGTGGAGCCCGTCCGATGGATCGAATGCCGCGGAGATCGAATCGCCGGAATCCGACTGGATTGTTTCGATCTGCCAGTTGCCTCCGGACAGCGTCGCGTGCCTGACCAGCGTGTGATTCGCATCGAGGTAGACCACATGGGGTCGATCGAGGCTGTCGAAGGCGAGGGCACTGGTCATCTGAGACATGTCGGAGTCGTCGATCGTCGACAGCGTCCATCCCGTTTCCGATTCGCCGGCATAGCGAAGGTTTACGATGTAGCTGCCGGATTCGAGCATGGAGTAGCATATTCCGAAGAGGTGATTCGAATCGACAGCCGCCGAAATCTGACCGCCGGATAGCGGGTCGGCATCGATCACGGAGGTTCTCCAGTTCGTGCCATCGAACCGGCTGAGATAGACTCCGCCGATTGAGGCGTCATTGAATGCAATGATCGGATCGCCGGCGCTGTCCAGACTCAAGGCATGCCCCACGCCATAGAGCGCTTCGGTATCCACGATGTCCGTATCCCATCCGGAACTCGACGGATGGGTGAACTGGAGCGCACAGTCGTCGGCGTCGAAATACGAGAATTGCGGCGTGCCGGTTTCCTGGAGTGTTATCGATAGATAATAGCCGGGTTTCCCGAGGACGTTCAGGGAGTGGCGATCCCATGTCAGACCATTGAATGTGGCGTAGCGGATACGATGCCCGGCGGTCAGATCGAGATACGCGATGAGGGGCAGGCCGGATGCAGGCAGACGGATCGACGTGTAGTAGCCGCAGGATCCCGAGTCATCGACCACCTGAGGCGCTCCCGGCCAGCCGCCCGGACTGAACACGACGTATTTCAGTGCTGTGTTGGCCCTGTCCATATAACTCAGATGCACATCGTTCGTGTCGCTCAACACCATGTCGAGGTGCTGACCGACATCCCCTGAAATGTCCAGTGGATGGGATTGCCACTGGGTGCCGTCGAAGTACAGGAAATAAAGCCCCGAGGCATTCGAGGGGCCATGGCTGAACGCGATGCGGGGCATCCCCTGATGGATCTCCATGGCGATTCCGTTGAGAGTATCCGGGACATCGGCGAGTGACTCGACGGCCCAGTCGGTTCCGCTGATGCGATGCGTCACTAGAAGCCGGCCGCTCGCATGGTCGACGAACGCGATCCAGGGGAGGTTACTCTGATCGAGAGCCATTGCGAACGGAACGGCGATATCGGGTCCCGAGACGACCGTGTGGATCGTCCAGACACCATGGAAGCGATGCGCATACTTGATGCTCCGGAATAGACTGTCGTAGTAGGCGATATGAAGATCATCCGGACCGGAGACACGAAACGAGGTATAGCGGCCCGTCTGAGGCGACGGATCGACGATTTCAGTCTGCCAGTTCTGTCCATCCCACCACGCGTGATACAGATGGTCTTCGCCGTAGGCGATATGCGGGTTTCCGGAGGTGTCGACGATCTGGCTGCGCGGTCCCATGAACGAAAACGAGTGGGGGGAGTGAACCGCGTCGATGAACCATGACGCGAGGGTCAGCGGTGTGATGCTCACCATCAGGAGCAATATGGCCATAAAGGATGACGCTTTCACCGAACGCATTACCATGGAAGTCTCCTCAGTTGTGACGTTTTTGAGAATACATCCTGATTATATCGCGATCGGCGATAAATGAAAATGCGCGTAGACGTCGACTACCCGATCGTAACGGCCTGAAGGGCGTGATCGATGGCTGGTGCTTCCGTGGGATGATCGGTTTCAGGCACCGAGAACGAAACCCAGACAATGGAATCTCCAAGGGCGATGTACAACCGGTCAATCACGGCACCGGTGCCGATGTCGAGCGTGACGCGGATCGCGTCGTGATCGCCTATTCTCAGCTCTGTTCGCGACCGCACCGTGGCACTCCACTCGGCTGACATGGCATCGGCCCGGTCCACGAATCGAATACCGTCGAGCGGTTCGATCATAAGAATACCTGTCGAGTCGTTCCGATGACACATCTGCGATGAATCGAGCACCCAGCCCGGTGGTATCGGTACGGAGATTTTTTCGGCACGGAGCTCCATTCGAGACGATCCGATCGACGACGGTCCGGAGCAGCCCGTGATGGCCATGGCGACGGTCATTGCGATTAGGATTGCCGTGTTGCGGTTCATGATGATCATCCTCCCTGTCGAAAGCGACTGTCGGAATGACAACCGACTGTCAGAGCGAAACTGCACGCACGGAATTGTCCGGGTGTTCTTCGTCTGAGCCGCAGATGCAATGTGAGTGGCAGTCTTCGTCCCGACAGGAGTGCACCTCGACCGTGATGTGCTGGAGATGCGGGAGAGTCGTGAGGCGGTGGGTGTAATCCGATGGCGATCGGGCTTCGCCGGTGACCACCGAGACGATCGCGGCGGCGTCCACCGATCCGACTCGCCAGACATGCAGATCCGCAACCCGGCTATCTCCGTCCGATTCGATCGCCTGTCGAATAGTGTCCGACATCGACCGTTCGATTCCGCCGTCGAGCAGGATGAGCGCGGTGCTTTTGATCAATTGGAGCGCCCAGCGACAAATCATAGTTCCGCCGAGTATTCCGACGATGGGGTCGAGAGCGACCCAGCCGGCGTATTTCCCTGCCGTCAGGGCGACCAGCGCAAACACGCTCGTCAGGGCATCCGCGATCACATGCAGGTATGCCGCGCGAAAACTGTGGTCATGTTCGCGCCCGTGTGTTCCGCTCTCCTCGTTGTCGTTGTCGTTGTCGTTGTCGTTGTCGTTGTCGTTGTCGTTGTCGTTGT
>CAYYMM010000123.1:3544-12783 GCA_964472395.1 uncultured bacterium
TTGTCGTTGTCGTTGTCGTTGTCGTTGTCGTTGTCGTTGTCGTTGTCGTTGTCGTGACCGTGTTCGTGATCGTGATCATGTCCGTGCTCGCCTCTCCCGTGCAGAATCCGGATACTGACCAGATTGACCGCCAATCCGATCGATGTGACCAGGATAGCCTGATTGAATGCGATTTCGACCGGATGGACAAACCGCATGATGGACTGCCAGATCATGAGCACGGCTGCAGAGCCCAGAAACAGGGCGCTCGAGTAACCTGCCAGGACGCCGAATTTACCGGTGCCGAAGGCGAAGAGTGTGGATTGGCTGAAGCGGCGGGCCAGGACATAGGCGGCGTAGCTGATTCCGAGAGCGAGGGTATGGGTTCCCATGTGCCAGCCGTCGGCGAGCAGGGCCATGGAGCCGGAAAGATATCCGAAGACAACTTCGGCGATCATGGTCAGGGCGGTGAGGATGACGACGTAGAGTGTTCGCCGTTCGTTTTCGATGCTCATCGAGCCGAATTGATGGGAGTGGGTGATGGCTCGGAGAGTGGCGGAGTGGAGTGGTGGTTCGGGTTGGCGTATCATGTCAGCGGGCCTTTCGGAGGGTTTCGGTCAATTCCGAGATGAGTGTTTCGCGGGGGGTGTCGGATGCGAGACCTGTGCGGACGCAGTGTTCGAGATGATCGGTCAGGATATGGTTCCAGACGCCGCGGAGGGCGCCGGTGATCGAGTTGATCTGTCGGAGAATTTCGATGCAGTCACGATCGGATTGGATCATGCGGGTGATGGCGCGGGTCTGTCCTTCGATGCGTTTCATGCGTGCGATGAGTTTTGATGTGTCGCGGGCGTCGGTGCATTCCTTCATGCCGGGGCTCCTTCGTCGGGGGGGCATTGTTAAAGGAAGAGTATACCCCCATACCCTATATTTGTATCAGGCATTTTCCGCAGAATCAAGCCGATCTTCGTTTCGTTCTTTTCATCCCGTCCGGGCTGAGTAAAAGTCGAAGCCCGGAGCAGTCATGCACCCATCCGCCGATTACGCCGATTACACCGATTACTTCAGTCATTCCCGGGATTTTGAATTAAAGGGACACCTTACTTAATTCGATGAAGGGGGGGGGGCGGATGACGGGAGTCGCTCTATGTATTCGCCGCTTCGGATTTGATATCGTGCTCCGCCGGAAGAAGGGAGACACGTTCATGCCGGTTCGACCGACCTTTCTCGAAGGGCTCACACTCTCCGCCGACATCATCGGCCAGATGGGCATCCTGGTGCTCGCAGGCTACATCCTCGTCCGCCGCCGCTGGATCTCCCAGGATACCCTCACCGACCTGACCCGCCTGCTCATCGATATCATCATCCCCTGCGCCTTTATTCTCTCGATGGCCCGCTCCCTCAGCGGCGAGTTACTCGGCGACGGCCTGACCCTGGCCGTCATAGGCGCGATCTGGATCGTTCTCGCATACACCCTCGGAACCCTGTTCTTCCGTATCGCCCCCGGCCCCTCCTCGCCAAAAAACCGCGCCGTCACCGCTATGATGATGATCCAGAATGGCATTTACCTGCCACTCCCCGTCATTCTTGCCGTGACGCCGCCCGCCATGCGCGATCAGGCGACGGTCTACATTTCGATCGCCGCGATCCCCTCGATCGGTCTCATGTGGACAATGGGCGTGCTGCTCCTGTCCGGCCGGCACACTCCGGGTTTCCGTGAGCAACTCCGGCTGATGTTCAATCCGCCCCTCATCGCGTTGCTCGTGGGGATCGCCGTCGCCTTCATTCCGGGCATCCCGGAGGCCTCGCGCGGAGTGGAGGGATCCTTCCGGCCGCTGCGGATGCTCTTTTCCGTCATGGGATTTCTCAGCCAGATGCTCTCGCCGATGGCCATGCTGATCCTGGGTGGTTTCATCGCGGGCAGCCGACGCACCGAACGTTGCGCCATGCGTCACGTGCTGCCGTTGATCATCGTTCGGCTGTTTCTCATCCCAGGCCTCGTGTATCTGCTGATCCGCAGCGGCCGTCTCGACCTGCCGCCCCTTGCGCTGACCGCGCTGCTGCTGATCGCCTCGGCACCGAGCGCAACGAATGCGTCGCTGATCGCGAGGCGCTACGACGGAGAGTGGGAATTCGTGGCCTCGATGCAGCTCATCATCCACGCGGTCGCGCTGTTCACCGTGCCGGTCTGGCTGTCTCTGGGGCTGATGATCCGCTGATCTGTCAGATTTACGTACCGGCCGTTTTCTTTCGAGAACGTCTTTCTCATGCCGCACCGCAAGACCAACGAGCAACTCGTCGTCATCGAACAGCCTCTCGACCGTCACGCCCGCGTCCCGGCTTCATCCTGCGCGACATGCCCCTGCGAATCCTTGCCGAGTAGCGCACAGCGGCGCTACCCATCTTGTCGAATAGTTTGCGGGATTGCTATCTTTTCTAAGTATCCGCTGCATACTCGGGATTTCATGGTAAACTTCTATCAGCAGTGTCCGGGTCGAGAGACTCATCCTGAGCGATCCCTACAGGATTGCCGGACGATACTCGGGCGACAAACGAAATGCCCGAAAGCCGACATTCATTATCGCATCCTGCATGTCGAGCGAACGGGAGCAACGGCATGAACTGGGAGAAGATCGACATCGAGACGCAGAGCGGCCGGCATGAGGCCATCGCTCCCGAGATTATTTCGGCCAGCCGTGCGACCGACATTCCGGCGTTTTACGCCGATTGGTTCTTCGAAGCGCTCGACCGAGGCTACTGTATGTGGACCAATCCGTTTAACCAGTACCGGCAGTATGTCTCGTTTACCCGCATGAAAGCCGTCGTGTTCTGGTCGAAAAACCCCGCCCCCATCCTCCCATACCTCGATCGACTAGACCGGCGCGGCATTGCGTATTATTTCCAGTTCACCGTCAACGACTATGCGTCATTCCACAGGGGGCGTCTCGAACGCAACGTCCCATCACTTGACGCCCGCATCGACACCTTCCGAGCGCTCTCCACGCGTCTCGGATCCCACCGTGTCATCTGGCGGAGTGATCCCCTCATCCTGACCGATGCGATTACGGAAACCGCGTTGATCGAGTCGGTACGGCGCGTCGGTGACCGGTTGCATTCCTTCACATGCAAGATTGTGTTTAGTTTTGCGGACATTGCGGGATATGCGAAGGTGCGGAATAAGCTAAAGCGAGCGGGGATTGCGGGTCGCGAGCCGGATGAGGCCGAGCGGGTGCGGTTGGCCGGGAGCATTGCGCGGATGGCGGGGGAGTGGGGGATTGAGGCTGCGACATGTGCCGAGGGCATTGATCTGGAGCATCTGGGGATTTCGCACAATCGCTGCATCGATGATGAGTTGCTGCTGCGGATTTCGCGGGATGAGGGATTGGTGGCCAGGCTGGGCCGGGTGCAGAAGAGTGCAGAGTTGCCGATGTTTAAGGATGGCGAACCCGGCTGGCAGGAACTGAGCGCTGACGAGCGGAGCGCGATCAAGGACAAGGGTCAGAGGAAGGAGTGCGGCTGTGTCGTGAGCAAGGACATCGGGCGGTACAACACGTGTCCGCATTCCTGTGCGTATTGTTATGCCAATACTTCCGATGAGATTCCGTGCCACCACGATCTGGAGTGAATCCCCATGACCGTTCGTCCTGAGCCGGAGCGAAGCGGGGTGTCGAAGGACGGAACGGGCAGTACCCCACGCTGAAAAACAATCGGTGAAATCGGTCTAATCGGTGGATGTGCGAATCCGACCCCGGACACTGAATTTACTCACCCGGACACTGAGCCTGTCGAAGTGTCCAATGGTTGCAACCGTATATGGATTCCCTGCGAGTTACTACCAACAGCTCCCTTCGACAGGCTCAGGGAGTGGGGTTTATTATACCCGGACACTGAGCCTGTCGAAGTGTCCAGTGGTAGAAGATCCTGTCATCCCTTCCGGGGGGATGTATGGGGTTCGGTGCCGATTATCCGCCGCCGGCACGGAGGCCGACACCACCCATCTTCCATTTTTCCACGCTGGGTTACCATCAACAGCTCCCTTCGACAGGCTCAGGGAGCGGGATGGGGTCTTGGCCCAATCCCTGAAAACTGAAAACTGAAAACCGAAAACTTCCTGGAGCTTTTTCGATACCTCGTTCGTATAATGGATCAGGAAAGGAGGCTGCCGTGCTGCTGCCCCATCAGACCGAACTCAATGACCGCATCGTCGCCGACCTGCTGTTCGGTGAAACACCCGAGCCTCGCACAGAACCGGACCAGGCACCCTCGACCGTTCCGTTTCCTTTCGGCTTCACCCCGGATACGTCCATTCCTCGCCTCGATGCGCGTTGCATTCGTTTCACCTGTAACGATTACATTCTGACAATGAATGCGCAGACACTCGGAGCGCTCCATGAACGCTATCAGACCGAACTCGTTCTACAGGCACTGTGCGAGAAAGCGCTCCGCCCGGTTTTCGATCAGTGGAATCATGCCTGGTATCTTCCGGCGACGCTGCGGGAGTGTCGCTCTGAAGCCGAACGCGTCAATCTCGATGTCTGCCTTTTTATCAATTCGCTTTTCGAGCCTTGAGACGACTTCCTGTTTCCCGCAGACACGCTCCTTGACAAATTCAAAATCATCCTACAATAATGCCTCCATTGCACCGGAAACGCATTTCATCAAAGGAGGAACGCACCGTGCCCAATCAAGCGATCGATAAACGCGAAGTGATTCTCAGCCGCACCGAACTGAAAGCCATTGACGACGCGGTCCGGTACATCAACCGGAAAAGCAATGAAGGCGCACGCTCGCTGATCGAAATCGGCGAATATCTGCTCCAGAAATTCTTCGAAAACGATCCGTCGAAAGTCGAAGACCGTGCTCCGCGCAAGGGCATTTCTCTCCGGAAACTCGCCGAACACCCCGATATCTCCCTATCCTTTATGTCCCTCTCCAACGCCGTCCGTCTCGCGGTCCAGGAACACCTCTTCAGCGACCCTAAATATAAAGCACTCACCGACTCCCACAAAATCGCGCTCTTCCAGATCCCCGACGACGAAACGAAACTCGAATACGCCGATCATGTCATCGAACATGGACTCAGCGTCCGAGGCCTCCGAGAAATGCTTGAGGACGCCCAGTATCTCGCTACACGCGGCCGCCCCGCTCTCAAGGGCGAAACAAAAGCACCCGTGCGCGACCTGTATTCGAGCTACTTCAAACCGATCGACAAACTCCTCAAACTGGACTTTTCGATCGATACACTCCCCATCGAGGAACTGTCGGACGATCACATGGAAATGATCGTAGCGCTCAAAGGCCGCCTCGATAAAATCGTCCAGAAATGGAAACGCCTGCAGAAGTGATCACGGAAGGCCCGGCGACCGACTGGCGCCTAGTGTCCTGACGTTTGGACAGATCGTGCCTGAGGGGTCGGATCACCGTTCCGCGCCGAGAATGTGGATTGTTTCTCCTCCCACCGGCACATGCACGTCATGCCGTCGCATCAGTTCTTCGGGATCGCCCGGAAAGTGCACGACATATTTGAGGGCATTCGGAAACAGCTCGAGCGCATGTCTGAATTCGGGATCCGACGCGTGTGCGCTGAACGGGATCCGCGGGCATGCGTTCGTGGTTTCGAGATGCCGTCCCGGGGTGATCGCAAACTGATATCCGGTCAGGATGGGTTCGATCGGATACGGGCAATCCATTTCCAGAATGCCGCGGCTCGGCCCGCCCTGCAGACACCCTGCCGAGGCAATGACCGCGTCGTGATAGGCGATTAACTCCTCATAGGCATGGCGCGGGCAATCCGGATCGACGTGGACGTTGGGCGGTGTGTCGAAACCGATCCGGCGCGTGATCCGAGCGGCCATGCCGATCACACATGCCTTGATGTCCGTTCCGCGCAGACATGCGATCACTTCCTGCGCCCTCCCGAGACTCATGACGGGGATCAGCGCCCTGCTACCGCGTGATGCGATCGATTCGATCCGTTCGAGCAGTTCGCGGCGCGCGTCGTCGCTCCCCTGCATGTCACAGGGACGCCCTGCATAGGTGCCCTCGATGATCAGGCGGTCGACCGTCCTGAGGATAGCGGGATCCGGCCAGGCCAGCGGTGCCGCCGAAAACAGAGGTCTTGCGCAATAATCACCCGTGTAAAACAATCGCTCATTCGCCGTCTCAACCAGAAAACTCGCGGCTCCATGCACATGTCCGGCAGGGAAGGCCGTCACGGTCACACCGGGAAGAGGTTCGAACGACGTGTACCATTCGCACGGGCGGAAGTGGGAATCGATCCGCTCCAGCACCCGATGCGCCTGCTCCTCCCGCCCCGTCGCGCGCGCCTCGATCTTCATCGAATCCTCGAACATGATGTCCGTCACCGTCCGAGTCTGAGGCGTTGCGTACCAGTCCGCGCGGGACGTGTTCCGCTTGCGATACAGCCCGATCAGGCCGCCCGCGTGGTCGAGATGTGCGTGGGTGAGCAGAATCGCGTCGATCGACCGGAGTTCCTCGAAGCGCGGCCAGTGCATCCCCGTCGAGTCCGCCATGCCGAAATCGAGCAGCAGGTTGCCGGAGGTGAACCGGAGCAGGATCGAGGTCTGACCGATTCCCGAGCCTCCGAGGAAGCGGATCGCCTCGAGTCGGTTTTGCCCCGACGGATCCGGCATGAAGGGGAGGGGAGCGGCCGGTATTTTCCGATCGATTTCCCCATAAAACGGTCCGGGATCGCCGGGGAGATTCCGGAGAGGCAGGCCGAGCGAGTGCGCCGAACGGGCGATCCAGTGATCGGGCACAGGCAGCAGCTCGAATGCTCCGAAAACGTGTCGCGCCCGCCGGGCGACATCAGAGAACTCCTCATCCGGTGATCGGAAGGCTGACAGCAGCGATGCCGACACGAGCCACTCGACCAGTGCCGTCCGGGCCGTCGGCGAATCGCGGTGGATCATGCGATACAATTCGATGAGGAAGTCGAGCGGTTCCGGGGTGAGGAGGTGTTCGACGAGCGCGCAGGAGAGCAGTTCGAGACGGTGGTCCGGTTCGATTGCGGCGAGGAATTCTCGGTCGCCCGCGCGGAGATGGTCGAGCACGCAATTGAAGAGCGTGCACGTGCTGAAGATGTTGACGTCGACTTCCTCGGGACGGGTGCGGAGGAGTTCGCGGTGGACGATCAGGGGTGGGACGCGGAGTTTGCCGATCCGGAGGGTGACATCGGGCATGAGGGACGGCAGTCGGCAGCCGCGTGTGCCGGCGTAACGGGCCGCAAGTTCGCTCAGGCGGCGATGGCGTTCGAAGCCGTACGTCGATGCGATGATGCGATCTCGTTCCAGTCGATATGAGGGCGAGTGCGAACCGGATCGGTGCGAACCGTGCGTGTCGTTCATTGAGAGCCTCCGTTCAAAGTCTCCCGGGTCAGTCACGGGGGATTCTTCGACATGGGGAACGTCGGGCTGCGTGAAAATATGACATGAACACGGGAGAGGCTCAAGCGGATCGATGGAAGGAGGCGGGCATCGGGTTGACAAACCGGCGCTTGCAGGGCAGAATTTCAGTATAAGGCTATTCGTACAATCGGACGCAGGCGAATCATGAGGAGGGATTATGCGACGCATGCATGCAATAGTTGCGATGATGGTGATGGTGATCGGAGCCATGATGACCCCGTTGAACGGGAAAGCCGTGCCGTTCACTGTCGGGGAACTGCCGGATGAGTACAGCACGACCGGCCCGGTGCCTCCGCCGTGGGTGTTGCCGAAAGTTGCACCGTCGGATGAGGCACGTGCGCAAAAGGTGATTGCAGGTGTGCCGGGGTATGAGTGGCGGCATGGATGCGGCCCGACTGCTCTGGGGATGGTCGTTGGTTTTTTTGATGCGAACGGATACGGCGATCTGATTCCCGGAGATGCCTCGGCGCAGACCGAAGCGGTTGACCAGGCGATTGCCTCTCAGGGGACCGCCGGCTCGCCTCGGCATTACGAAGATTACAGTCTTCCGATGGACGATACCGAGCCGACGCCGATTCCGGACAAGTCGGAGTTGCCGGCCGGCGACGAGCATCTCAGCGATTGCGTCGCGGATTACATGCGGTGTTCGTTCAGTGCTCGCTCCAATCGCTACGGTACGTCGCGGAGTTACGACATCGGGGCTGCGTGGGAGCATTACATCGAGCAGATGCTTCCGGACCATCGTGGCACTTATCTGGCCTGGCGAGATCCCCTCATGTTGAACTGGGCGAGTTTCAAGGCTGAGATCGAAGCGGATCATCCCATGGTGCTTCTGGTGGATACCGATGGTGATGGCGTGACGGATCATTTCGTAACGGCGGTCGGGTATCGTGAGACAGGAAGGGCGCAGGAGTATGGATGTCTGGATACGTGGGCGCCGGCGGAGGAGGTGCGGTGGTGCGAATTCCGGCCGATTGCGTCGGGGACGGTTTGGGGAATCAGTGTCGCGTGGAGTTTCGGGATTGCTCCGAAAGATCCCGAATCGCTCGTGATCGATGATGGCAGCATGGAATCGACTCTCGGACTGACGGACAGTGGGTTCTCCTATCAGTTTCTGTGGTTCACGCGTTTCGCACCGGATGCGGATGCGTTTCCGTTCGTGATCGAGCGTGTCGAGGCGATGTTCGGGGATGAGGGGGTTCCGGAAGGCGCGGAGATGGAACTGGTCGTTTATCGCGATGCCACGCCGGGGGATCCGTCGGATGCCGTTTATGTGGCGTCCCGGGAGGTATCCGTTGAACGCAACAGCCGGATTGCGTGGAATCGTTTCGCGTTGACCCCGCCGGTGACCGTTGAGGGATCCGGTGAGATTCTGATCGGATTTGTCAATCGGCATGTGGAATCCGGAGTATCGCCACAGAGTTTTCCTGCGGTTGTGGATCGGGATGACGATCAGCAGCGTTCGTATGTCGCTTCCTGGACGACCGATCCTCCTGAGCCTCCTGTGTTGCCTCCGGATGATATGCTGCTGGCGACGGCGGACATCGGGTTTGCGGGGAACTGGATGATCCGGGCGTTCGGGCATGGGGGCAGCGGGCCGACGCCGACACCTGCGCCGACAGCGACTCCGGTCTGTACGACGCTGGGATGCACCATTGAGATGCCGTCGAATGATTTTACGGCGGGATCACCGTGTTCCTGCACTGTGCGAGTATGTAATCCGGGGACGACGACCTATTCCGAACGGCCGGTTTTTGTGATTCTGGATGTATATGGACTGTATTTTTTTGCTCCGGATTTCAACGAATTCGGGCATTACAGTCGTGTCATCAC
>CAYYMM010000124.1:0-12073 GCA_964472395.1 uncultured bacterium
ACGCACTACGCCCATTGACGACATCCGTCAGAGTCCGGACCATCTGAAACAGCTCTTCATCCCGCCCGACAATTCGCACATCGGACAACCGGAATTCAGATTCTTTGTCACCCTGATCGAGTTTCGCGTTGGCGACACGATTGCGGCCAAGTCTTTTCGCGGTATAGAGCCCTTTATCGGCCGATGAAATCAAACTGTCGGCCTCGTCACCGTCGATCGGAAAGATCGCCAGTCCGATGCTCGTGGTCACCTTCAGAACCGGATCGCCGTGAAATAGAGTTTCGGCGACCGCCGACCGGATCCGCTCCGCAATGATCAGAGCTTCACGCTGGCCGCATTCCGGGAGAAGGATGATGAATTCATCGCCGGCATACCGGGCAACCAGGTCGAACGGACGGACACTTGATGAGAGAATCTCGGCGAAATCGGTCAGCAAGCGGTCGCCGCGGAGATGCCCATACAGGTCATTGACAGACTTGAGGCCGTCGAGATCGAGCAGGAGCACCGCCATCTCGCGATCCGATCGCCTCGCCCTCTCCATCTCCTCGTTCAGACGAAACTTGAAGTATCTCCGATTGTACAATCCGGTCAGTTCATCCGTGATCGCCAATCGTTTCAACTCTTCCGGAGGAAATGGATAGGAGCGCATCTGAACCATGAATCGTCCGTCCCTTTCTCGAACTGAAAGTATCGACGAAATCCGTTTCCATTTCAAGCAAAGTGCGTTCCTTTATCGCAAACAACCCTTTGGATTCCCGGCGATATCGATTATGATTTCAGTGGACAACTGACCGACAGAGGAACACGCGTATGAAATCGAGTTACAGAAGCCTGTTGATCGGAGCATTACTCCTCCCCCGAGTTCTCCGATTCATCCACCCGGATGTCCAGATCGAGGATCCGAATTACATCTATGGAGCATTCCTGATCCTCAAGGGATTCAGACCCTTTCTCGACTTCGCACAGCCCAACCCGCCGCTGCTTGAATCCCTGATCGCCCCGCTCTACATGCTGTTCGGCGTATCGTACCGTATCCCCGAACTACTGACGGCTCTGGCGTTTTTCGGTCAATCAATCCTGATATGGAGGCTCGGCTCGCGATGGTTCAGCGAGCGTGCCGGCGTGCTGGCATCCCTCATCTTCGCCTGGCATTTCCTGCCGTTCCGGTATCATCTGTTCGAACGCGAGATATTCGCCACACTTGCGTTGAGCGGAGCACTGCTCCTGCTCGCACGCTCCGAACCGTCTGTCCGGCAGGCCTGGAGTGCGGGTGTCCTGGCAGCGCTGGCGTATGCCTGCAAGCAGACCGCCCTTGTACCCTTCGCCGGAATGCTCGTCGCCATGCTCATCACTCCGTCCCTCCGGCGCGCGGCGATACGAACTGCTCTGGTCTTCGCCGGAATGCTCGGAATCATGACCGCACTCTACAGCGCATTGTACGGCGTTCATTATCTGAGGCAGACGTTCTGGTTTCACTTCATCAAAGGCGCGGTTGCCCCCTGGAATGTCAAGGCCTTCTGGACGCTAGGAGCGCTCGGGTTTGCCGCTCCCGCGGCTCTCGCCGCAATCGCCTTCCTCCTCTCTCCCTCCCGTTCACGCATCTGGATTCCTTTTGCACTGCTGTCCGCAGACCTTGTGTTCTTCTGGTTCGTCACCGGCGCATTCTGGCCGCACTATCTTCTCTCTACTCTCGTCCCCGTCACCCTACTCGCGGGATATGCCCTCGACGCGATCCTGTCGCCGACACCCACATCCTACCGGCGAATACTCGCCGCCATCCTGATCGCGATTCCGCTCGGAACCATTCTGTCAATCGAACCGGCTCTGCTCATCGGGAAAGGTGCTGTCGAGCATTTCGGTTTTCAGGGAACACCGCGACACGAGATTGCGGCCTGCGGCGAGTTTGTCCGAGCCCATTCCGACCCGTCGGATCTGATGACGTCGGATCCCTTCATCGCACTCGAAAGCCAGCGGATCGAAGTCGTCAATTTCAAGGACAACTGGGGTCTGGTGCTATGGATGAACGAGATGATTGAGCGGGGTGAATATCGTTCAGCACTCGAAACCATGAGTCGATCGACATTCGGAGACATACGGGTGGCATCGCATCGTTACTGGATGCCGCAGGTGGAGCAGGCATTTCGTGACGGGCGGATCGGCGTCATCATCCCCAACTATGAACTCCCGCTGAGTCCGGAATGGATGGAGACGCACGGGTTCAAGAGAGGGTTCCGGAACTCGGCATACGATGTCTGGATCCGGCAAGTGAAATCAGAGCCGGCAGACGATGCGCCAGACGAGCCCATCCGGCAGTAGATTCGCCTGCTCGTCACCCGCCATACTTCTCGAACACACCATCTGCCCGGTCTCACACTCGATGAACTGCTCCGCCCGGCGCCTTTCGGAGGAATCGAGTGGTATCGCGGAGATTCTGAGGCAGATCGAGGAGCGCTCACCGATGGTCACCCGACAGGCACCCTCGACAGTCTGCCGGTACGATGCTTCAGCCATCCGGTCACCCCGGATGTATCGATCGGTCGCCACCCACGTATCGCCCGGTTGAATGGTGAGGGGAAACCGGCAATCGACATCTTCAATGGTCCCTCCGCCATCCGTCGTACGGATCTCGCGCATCACCAGCCGAATCGAGCCGTCTTCATCACGCGGATCAATCCAGTGAATCCGTTCACTCTGAAGTTTTCCATCCAGTTTCTCGATCCAGCGAACCTCGATCAACTCCCGTCCCGCACACAGTATCGGGCCCGATGAATGCGCCGTCCGTACCCCGGACAACCGCCCGTCATCGGCGGGATACTCGGCGATTTCCAACCGGACACCGATCGGGATGGGATCGCCGGTCGACGGCAGGCAGGTCAACATCACGAGACCCGAATACTCGGCCGGTGCGATCTGAATGTCGGGCAGCATCACAGGATGATTCATGGTTCGGTTCCTTTTTCATCCGGTCCGCGGAATGTCGAGGAGATCCGCCGGAGGATTCCGGCGACGGATGCCCGCAGGCGGTGTTCAAATGGAAGATGCCAGCAGTTGAGATCCAGCCGTAGCTTGAAGAGTATCCGAAGGAGGAGATGAAACAGCGCGGAGACGGGCGATTCCGTTAGATAATGGTGGTTATAATAAACCGGCGCTATGAAATTGATCATCCGGATCAGTTCCACGTCGGTTTCCCTCACCCACGGCAATGACATGTGATCGATGCGTCCCTCCGCCGTGAAGGGTTGACGGCTCCACTCATCCAGCGTCGCCGGTTCGGTCATGCCTGCCGCTAGCGCTTGCCGGTACAGTTCCGATCCGGGATATGGACGGAACACCTGCGGGCCGATGAAGTAGCTTCTGGGATTGATTTTTCTGAGCTGTTCCATGATGCGGAGTGTCCGGATGAGATCCTGGCGGGATTCTCCGGGAAGCGCCATGATGAATCCCCAGACGGTATGGAACTCCTCGGCTGCCAGCAATCTCGCCGCGTACAACCCCTGTTCGACGGAAATCTCCTTCTGGATGATTTCAAGACAATGACGGGAACCCGACTCAAAACCGAATACCAGATCGACGAAACCACATGCCTTCAATCGCTGGAGAAAAGCACGGTCGATGTAGCCGGGCCGGAAATGGTTCACTCTGGAGGTGGCATAATAGCGGATGTGGTTGAGCTTCCGGGATTCGATGATATCGAGAATGCCGAGAACCCGTCCGCGATTCGCGAAGAATTCCTCATCCTGAAACATGATGCCATCGAGCCGGAATCGTGATATGAGCGATTCCATCTCCGCCATGAGATGTTCCGGGGACCGCGCGCGATACCGTCGCTCGGCATTGAGCGTCGTATTGATGCAGAAGGTGCAATGCCAGGGACAACCGCGTGCCGCATGTACGGGAATGACCCGCGCCTTTCGTTTTTCCTGGATCACATATGATTCGATGTACCGCTCCGCGTCGATCATTGAATAATCGACATCCGGCAAACTATCCATATCGATCAGACGTCTCGGCGGACTCATCACCACGGCTCCCCGGTCCGCCCAGGCCAGTCCGTCGATATCAGTCATTCGGTCCGGTGTCAGGCCTCGGGAGTAGGCCTCTGCCAACTCGACACACGTCCGGTCCCCTTCACCGATTACGGCCACATCGCATCGCGAATCGAGGCAGGTGGAGGGATAGAGGGAGGGATGAATGCCACCCCAGACAATGGGAGTCTCGGGTGAGATCGTGCGGATGAATGTGGCGATCTCACAGGCATGCGGAACCTGCGGGGTCATGGCGGAGATGCCGACATAGAGTGTCTCGGGCAACCTCGTGCGAATGCTATCCTGAAAACGCTCGTCGATGCAGGCATCGACGATGACAGGAACGTAACCGGCATGTTTTAGGGCGGTTCCAAGATACATGATTCCAATCGGGAATGAAAAAACACTTTCGCCATACCGCCAGGAGCGATGATGATGGGGATTGATCAGAAGTACTGTCTTTTTTTCCGGAAAACGAGTAGAATCCACGCGTTGCCTCATGAAATCCGACATCGGGATTCGAAGCCGGATTCTCGTTGCGAGGCATCATTCCAGATGTTCGAGGAAAAGTAAACCGAGACAGCCACGTAACAAGGGGGTTGGGTATGTTGATCAAGACATTGGAAGATCTGAGACAAGAAGCCATCAAGATTGGTCCGAAAATCATTTCGGTTGCGAATCCCGCCGAGGAAGAAATCTTCGAAGCACTCCAGGAAGCGTACCAACAGAAAATGATCCGGGGCTTTTTTGTCGGCGATCGGACGATCATCGCTCCGCTAGCCGAGAAATTCGGATTGAACACGACGGATTTCGAAATCATCCATGTCGAGGGTGGAGAAGCCGAAGCCGCCCGTGCAGCAGCCAAACTGGTGCATGACAAACGCGCCCACTTTCTCATGAAAGGCACGGTCTCGACGGCCTACTTCCTGAAAGCCGTTCTGGATAAGGATATCGGACTGCGTTCCTCCGTCACTCGCCTCTTGAGCCATGTCGCCATTTTCGAAGTCGCCGGTTATGACCGCCTGCTGTTCCTCACCGATGCTGCCTTCAACATCAAGCCGTCACTCGAAGAAAAAGCCGCACTGATCGACAACGCTGTCCGCGTCGCCCAGGCTCTCGGAATCGCCAAACCCAAAGTCGCCTGCGTCACAGCCATCGAAAAAGTTAATCCGAAAATGCAATCCACAGTAGAAGCTGCCGAACTGGCGAAAATGGCCCACGACGGACGCTTTCCGGAAGCGTATGTCGAGGGGCCATTCGGTCTTGACAATGCCGTTGATGAACAAGCCGCAGAAATCAAGGGTGTGAAGGGGGATGTCGCAGGTAAAGCCGATATCATTCTCGCACCTGATATGGACTCCGCCAACGTCATCTACAAAAGCCTCGGTATCCTGACCCGTTGCCCGGCCGCGGCGATCGTCGTCGGAACGGACGCTCCGGTCGTTCTGACCTCACGCGCCGACAGCGCCCGCACCAAGTTGTTGTCGTTGGCACTCGGCGCAATGATTGCGCGCCATTATTACTCGTAGTCACCTTATTCGATTTTGGCGCAATGATTGCGCACCATTACGAAACGTGATCCCGGCTGCGATTTTGGCGCAATGATTGCGCACCACTATTATTCGTTGTCAACTTACTCGATTTTGGCGCAATGATTGCGCACCATTACTTTACGTGATCCTGGTTTCGGCTCGCCCGGTTTTTCATATTGTGTAATTTGTGCAGACCTCGCCGTGTTCTACCGCGCGAAAGCGTTGTCGCATCAACCGTCGACAGGATTGGCTTTCCTTTTGCAATCACCTTGATCGGACTCGCGAAGGGAGGACACCATGACGAGTATTTTTTTGAGGGGATTCATCATCCTGGCACTGATTCTGGGCGCATCCGCCGGCGCGCAGACGCCGACACCTGCTCCCCCAACCCCGACGCCCACGATGTCATGCAATTTCGACTACTATACGGAACTCCATGCATCGACCCTGCTCCTCGAAGTCGGCCAGACGATCACGATCGACGTCAGCTTTCACGATGACACAGGTGAATGCCACATGGCGCTGTACGATTTTACAATGTATCAACACCCGGCCGGCGACCCATATTTCTCGCCGGCGTCTTTTCATGACGGTCCTCCGGGACAGACAACCTATCAGATCTCCCTGACGGCCATCCGGGCCGGGCAGGTGCGTCTGGCCGGATCGTATTACGGTGAGCTGTATCAGGGATACTGGCAGTGGACCACATCGACCGGCTATACCCCATGGATCACGATTCTCCCGGCACCGACACCCACCGAGGCAGCCACGCCGGCCCCACCTCCCACTCCGACACAACCGCCCACGAGCACCCCGGGATGTCCCGAAACGGGTATCGATTGCGTCTTCAATCAAGCGTATTATGGTCCGGGAGATCCGTTTGACTGTCAGGTCACCGCCTGCAACGGGACCGAGAATGATCTGGCAGTGGATATTTACATACTGCTCGAGGTCGGAGGGAGTTATTTCTTCTGGCCATCCTGGAGCACGTTTCTCGACAGTGCAACATTTGTCCTGCCGGAATGCGGTTGCATCACGATCCTGGCCATGTCGTTCATCTGGCCGGAGGAACTCGCTCCATTTACCGCCAGGATGTATGGGGCGATGTTCGAATCCGGCACTTACAATTTACTGGATCTTGCGATCTGCGCCTTCGCCTCGAGGCAGGATTGAAGCGCCAGCATGAGCGTTCGGGGTTCATCGGACCCCACCCGAATGATGCGAGATCCTTTGAGAACGATCTCAATGGCGCCAAATCCCGACACATTGTACAACCATCCCCGGCGAATCCGGTGTATCCCCCATCCCATGTACCATCGATTCTCGACTTCATGAACCGACTCAATGTCGCTCAGCGCAATCCGGAAACGGAACAGACCGATTCCAAAACGCCCCAGCAGATGTGTGTCGGTAATGGTCACGGTGAGCCATCCGAAGAGCAGCCATATCAGGAGCAGAACAGAAACCATAATGGCTGAAAACAGAAACACCTCGTCTCCGGGAGCCGCCAAACCCGATATCAGCGTGAACAGAACGGCGGCGATCCCGAGAGACATCGAAACTGCATGACCGGGTTGCGTATGCCGGTACTGGATCATGACGCATCCTCCTCGGTCTCCTGCTCCGGTTTCAAACGCCCGGCGTCACGCAACGCTTTCCTCAGGATGAATTCGATCTGAGCATTCGCACTTCGAAACTCATCCGCCGCCCATTTCTCGATTGAATTGAGGATCCTTGGGTCGATCCGGATGATGAAAGCCTTGCGTGGCGCCACGATAAATTACCTCTCAGAATACAAATCAATAAATCGATCCGGCATTGACGACAGGTTGAGTGGCCCGTTCGCCGCAGAGCACGACAAGCAGGTTGCTGACCATCTGCGCTTTGCGTTCCTCGTCAAGTTCAACGATCTGGTGCTGTGATAGCATCTCGAGCGCCATCTGAACCATCCCGACCGCACCTTCGACGATTTTCTGCCGCGCCGCAATGATGGCACTGGCCTGCTGACGCTGCAGCATCGCACTCGCGATCTCCGGAGCATACGCCAGGTGGCTGATCCGAGCCTCCATGACCTCAACTCCCGCCTGAGCGAGTCGATCCTGAACTTCGGTTTTCAATTGCGCGGCAACCTCGTTTGTGTGGCTTCTGAGCGAAACTCCATCGGCGTCATAGTTGTCGTAGGGGTAGTGGGTCGCAAGATTCCGTAGCGCTGCCTCACTCTGCACTCGAACGAAATGTTCATAGTTGTCGACATGGAATATCGCTTCCGCCGTATCCACCACCCGCCAAACCACCACAGTAGCAATTTCGATCGGGTTTCCCGCCTGATCGTTCACCTTTAGTCGATCGCTGTCGAAATTGCGGACCCGCATGGAGACGGCTTTCTTGGAGTAGAACGGGTTCGCCCACCTCAGTCCCGGTTCTCGTGCCGTTCCCTTGTACTCGCCGAACAACTGCAGCACCTTTCCCTCATTCGGATTGACCATGAACAATCCGACAAGAATCAGGATGCCTGTCAGGATCAGCAATGCGGGGATAAACAGGAGCTGAGGCAAATCCTGGATCGCCAGAACGGCAAAGATACCGATGGCTGCAAGCAACATAACGATTCCGGACACAAGCATCACTATCCCGTCAACCGCATGGATTTCGATTTCATTGACCTTTCTCATGATAATCGCACCTCCTTGATTTTGATATTAGTATGATATCACATTGATGTCAACATGAAATCGCATCATGGTCGCAACACCCTACTTTGCGCCTCGGATGCATACCATGCATTCCTTCAAATTGTGTCGCACGCTGACTTACAACCTCGCACTCCTTACATACAGAGTTTCGATCTATTCATTCTTGAGGTGCTGTCGCCCATGAAATTCATCAGGTTCTGGACGGTGCTTTGTGTGCTTGCAGGGATCTTGGTTTTTGCGAGCTTCGAATGGGCTTTTGTCATATTCACGGACGACCCGTTCATCAGTTTTCGGTACGCGAGAAACATGCTTGAGGGTCATGGGTTGGTCTTCAATCCAGGCCAGAGAGTCGAAGGATATACGAATTTCCTCTGGACTGTGCTACTGGCGGCAGGCATGTATGCCGGGTTCGATCCCGTTCCACTATCCCAATGGCTGGGTCTCACGGCCTCCCTGACATCACTCGTGATCGTAGCAATGGTGTCCCGGCGCCTGTATTCAGGAATGATCATTCCGCCCACATGTGGGTTGATCCTGATTACCAACCGTGATTTCTTGCGATGGGGAACGGGCGGGCTGGAAACACCGCTGTTCACTGTTCTTATTCTAGGGGCAGTCGCCGCCTCGATCTTCGCTTCAGACCGGCGTTCAAGGTGGTTGGCCGGTATCCTGGGGGCGGCTGCCGCGATGACGCGGCCCGAGGGGATCATACTTGGTCTTCTGATGACCCTGATGAACCCGAGCATCCGGAAGGATTTCCGTGCGGCAATCGATGTGCTTTCAGCATTTGCGATCGTGTACTGTCCTTACTTTCTGTGGCGCCTGGTCTACTACGGACAAATTTGTCCGAACACCTTCTATGCGAAAATAAACGGATCGATGATCGAAACAAGCTTGCAGGGACTCGTGTATACGGGCGGGTATCTGAAGCATGTCGGAGAGATACCGCTGATCGGAATGCTGATACTCGCTTGGCTGGCGATGAGACGGCGTCCGGAGTTTCTGTTCATATGGACGATTCTAGTGTTGAGTCTTGTATGCGTGGTCGAGGGTGGAGATTGGATGCCGAATTATCGTTTTTTCGTTCCAATGCTGCCATTGATTGCACTTGCGACGGGAGCGGCGATCGATGGTTTACTGACGGGGAAAACGATTCTTTGGAGAAGCGGTCCGTTAATTCATCGCACGATTGCATTCCTGGTTCCGGTTTCTCTGATTCTGACACCGCACCTGGTACAGCCGACGGGATTTCTGCATCCCGTATTTCGCAAAATCGCACAAGCGGCCCGTGCTGAGAAAAAAGCGGGAACATCGATTCCGGGTATCGGGCGGATTGGGAGAAGTTTATCAGTGAGGCAGGGAGGCGAGGAGCATTGGATCGATACAGATAAGGCGCTTGCGTTCTGGCTGAAGCGGACTGCTCCGGAGAATGCAACGATGGCTCTGGGACGTATTGGAGTCATACCGTATTATTCGGGACTTCGGACGATCGATTTTTTCGGGTTGACGGAACCTGCGATCGCTCGTGGTTCTGCGAGGAGTTGTTTTTTACTCTCCGGCCATCAGAAACTCGACGTGTCGTATATCCTGGATCGATGTCCTGACTATATCATCTTTCCCGGAAAAGGAAGCGGCTCCGGGCAGGAAACGGCTCCGTACTGGGCCAGAGTGCTGCGGTTTAATCAGGACAGGAGGTTTGTGGAAGAATATGAACAAGTTCGAGTCGAAGCCATGGAGTCTGGTCATCAGGTATATCGACGAAACTGCCGGTAGACAGCCTGCGAGGAGACGGTCTAGGCAAGCCCGTACTTCTATGATACGGTCCCCCTATGGTTTGAACTGACTTTTATTCGGCTGATCAGGAATGAACGAACAATCGCTCACACCGGAAATGAAAAAATCACTCCAGGAAACAACGTTCAAGTTGACGTTACGGAATTTTTCATTCCAGCTGAGCGCAGATCTGTTCAAGCGAATTTTATCTGCGGTTATTGCGGTACTCCTCGCGAACTATCTCGGTGTCGCCGAAAACGGCCGTTACAACCTGGTCTTCTCATATCTCTTCATGGTTCTCGTTATCAGCGAATTCGGTCTCGGCCCCATCGTCATGCGAGACTTCTCACGCTACCGATCGTCAGTTCGCGGTATCGACAATGCCGACATCGTCGTCAATGCCATAACCCTGAAGCTGCTTTTTTCCGTGGTTGCTTATTGCATCGGTGCGCTGATTCTGTTTCGGATGGAATCGATGTCCTATGTGCGCGATCTCACACTACTCGCCATGCTGACCGTCTTTTTCAACTGGCGCAATGTATTGTTATCCGTATTCGAATCGCAGCTCGAGCTGAAAACGCCGTCGATCATCCAGGTCACGACTGGGTTTTGCGAGAATCTGGTGATGCTTGTTCTGATCCTGATGAAAGCCTCGATCTGGGTCTTTATTTTCTGGAAAACGATCGTTTTCATTCCGGAAACACTGCTGTTCCTGAAGTATCTCAAGCCCCTCCAGCTTCACCTCTCGCGGATCCGCTTCAGTGTCATCCGTTATCTGGTCCGGCAGGCATTTCCGTTATTCCTGTCGAGCTTCTGTATCGTGATCTATCTGCGGGTGGATCAGTTGTTTCTGAATGCGTATTTCGGCAAGACGGAAGTCGGCATCTATGCTGCTGCGGTGAATCTGTCTCAGCCGTTCAGTGTTTTTGCGCTGGCGTTCATGGCGGCAATGGCGCCGATGCTGATGCGGTTCATGGATCAGCCGCACCGTTTCGAGCGTCTCTATCACGACAGCTTCCGTCTCATGAATTCCGTCGCCATTCCGCTGGCAGTCATGGGAACGCTTTTATCGGACCACCTGATCCGGATCCTGTATCATTCTGGTTATTCTGAATCGAGTCTTCCGTTTGCGATTCTTCTGTGGGGTAACGTATTTGTCTTCATGGGGGTAGTGAACAACAAACTGCTGATCATCGGCGGCCGCCAGTCACTCGATCTGGTCTTCACCTCCGTCTCGCTCACCGTCAATCTCATCCTGAATTTTGTCATGATCCCGCGGTATGGTATCCCTGGCGCGGCGATCGCCTCGGTGATCGCCTATGCCACGGGCCCCATTCTGGGGTATTTCATTCCCGCAACCCATCCGTTCTCGCGCCGTATGTTCATCACATCGATCCGGCCGGCCATCGCATCTCTCGCAATGGGCCTGGTCGTTTATCCGATGAAGAACCATATCATTTCCTCTCTGATCATCGGCAGCGCCACCTATTTCTTGATCTTATGGCTGGTGCGTGGTATTCACGCGCAGGATCGGGAACTGTTGAGGTCATTGCGTTTCACAGACCGATTCGGAATCTGACGGGAGGATCTCATCGTGAGTCTGGATCACATCCGCAACTTCAGCATCATCGCGCATATCGATCACGGCAAATCCACGCTGGCCGACCGTCTGATCCAGCGAGCGGGACTGATCGATGAACGTAAGTTTCACAATCAGATTCTCGATAACATGGATATCGAACGCGAACGGGGGATCACCATCAAAAGCCAGACGGTCTGCCTGACGCATACCGGACGGGACGGCACCCAATATCTGCTCAATCTGATCGACACGCCCGGACACGTCGATTTTGCCTATGAGGTGTCCCGTGCGCTGGCTTCTTGTGAGGGGGTCCTGCTTCTGGTCGACGCTGCGCAGGGGGTCGAAGCACAGACACTCGCCAATCTCTATGCCGCCATGGAACACGATCTCGAGATCATCCCTGTGATCAACAAGATCGATCTCCCGTCGGCGGATATCGAAGCGACCCGTGAGCAGATCGAAATCGAA
>CAYYMM010000125.1:0-12070 GCA_964472395.1 uncultured bacterium
TGTCTCTCGAAACTCCTGACTCACAATTATCTGAATCTCGGGGGATTTATCCGACAATCGAGAATCCTCCAGTCAACCCCTCAGCACAACCGTCTCGAAATCCAGATACGGCTTCAATACCATCGTCCCCCCGCCTTCCGAGATGATCGTCGCGACCGCCGCCCCATCGCGCACCCGGGCTCCACCGATATGCGTCACACACGTCCCTGCATAAACCTCCGGACGCATGAACGTCGAAGGTCCTAATACCAGAGCCGCACGCGGATTGCCGAGTTGCCCCAACAACTCGTCGATCGTCCCCGTGATGATCGAGGTGGCGGTGATGATCGCGACATCGCAATCCGAAAGCGCACTGCAGCCCTCATCCGGAGCGATCGTGCCGGGCTTCTCACGATCGAGTTCCAGAATGTCCAATCGACACCCGATTTCCCTGATCCGCGGGATGAGGGGTCCGAAAAAACCGACCATGACCACCCTGTCAGATGCGTGAATCTCGATGAGATCCATGACGTTGAGAGCAGTGGATTCGGGAGGTGTGATCCCTGCATTGAGCGCATTGGCGGTGGCCAGTCCGATGGTTCGCGAGAGGACCCCTGTGGGACGAACCAGCAGGTCAAGAAGATCTCCTGCCGGGCTCCCCGCAAGCATCCCGGCTCTGGGTTCGTGCGTGCAGGTACCGCCAGATCCCTGCGGCGTCCAGGCCAGCCCGGTGTTCCCATCATCAAGCCGAACACTCGTGTATCCCAGGCCGATCCGCACATCCACGACGATCCTGCCTTCCGTGACCGGCCGCACATAATCGACAATCTTCCCAGGTATCGTGTTCTTCATCGACTCTCCCTCTCAGCTCAATCCAGAATCGCATCCCGGCATGAAACCTACCACTCCATGGAGCCTCCCGGCAATCCTTTAGAGCCTCAACCTGTTCTTCCTGCTGTCAGGTGCGGTATGATGCGAACGGTGTACGAACCGTTTCCCATTCAAGGATTCAAGGAGAATCACCCATGGCAACATCCACACAGGAGTGCCGGTTCCGGATCTGGCTGCCGGACCACGCGAACGGTGTGCTGGATATGCTTTTACGGCTGAATCAGGCGGACCGCTCATTCTATGATGCGCTGGAAGCCCTGATCGTGAGAAATCCCGTGGCGAAGCGATTGACACTCACACCACGGGATTGTGGTAGAGATCTTCCCGAGCATCTTTATCCGGATCTCGAGACGGTCTTTCTGAATCCATTGTCCGATGGAGCAATCAGGCCCGACAAGCGGACACTTTACGGGAGAGGACGGTTGGTCGAGAGCAAAGATGAATCAGGGCGTAAGAGTTTAGCGCTGGAGGATCTGATGATCATTACCGAGGCAGAGTATCGCCGGACGGCCGGATGACGGATTCCGACAGCATCCGCACCGGACGGCCTTCGATGTATCCGCGGTATCCTTCCGGACAGAGTTGAAATCTCGGACCGTCGTCATCGGCCCACTCAAACCCGTAGAGCTCCGGTTTACAAGCGTTCATCACGTCCCACAGGGACACGATCGCGGACTCGAAATCCCTGTCATCGAAGGGAGGGCCCTGAAACACCATCATTCTGGAGGCCGGCAGATCGATGATCTCAAATCCCGGGGGGATCTCTCCGCTGAAGTCCGAAGCGACCTCGACGCCCTGCACATACTCGGATGTCCCGGGTGTCCGGAACCGGAGCGGTAGCCACATTCCCATCGGTTCGTGCAGCGCGTTCCGGATTCCTCCGAGTGTTTCCCAGACATCGCACCCGACTTCCTCGCAGTATTCGAAGTAGTTCGTCGCCGTCCTTCCTCTCCGGATGACGGCTTTCCGGACGGGTCGGTCGAGCACCTGGATGAAGACGGCCTGAAGGGTTTTTTCCGCACTCATGACATGGTCTCCTCGCTGCCTCTGTGTGTAGTACTGTCTGAGCCGCTGAGGCATGAACAGCTTGACAGGCGAATCGGAACGGCGGAAACGGTTGGGTGTCATACCGAACTCTCTGGCGAATGCGCGGGTGAAGCCTTCATGCGAGTCGAACACGAAGTCGAAGGCCACATCGATGACCTTGTGGGAGGTGTCCCGGAGCATGCGGGCCGCATCGGAGAGCCGGCGCAACCGGATGTATTCGAAGGGGGATTTCCCGGTGGCGTCGCGAAAGATCCGGGATGCATGCCACTGTGAGTAGCAGGCGGCCCGGGCGAGTTCCGCCATCGTGATCCGGTCGCCCAGATGCGTTTCGATGAACGCCAGCATCTTTTCGGCAACCTGAATTTTCTCCCATCGAGTCATCATCGTCGGTTCCTCTTCATGCGACAAGGAGTACCGCAGATTGTATCAGACTTCTTGACCGCGCGTGCTGTTTTTATCCACCGATTACGCCGATTTCACGGATCGGGGTAACGCTTCATCCACCGATTACGCCGATTTCACGGATCGGGGCAACGCTTCATCCACCGATTACGCCGATTTCACTGATTACGGTCAGTTGTGGATTGTTTCTTATTGGATGTTGCACACATTCGAATGAAGCATCCGTACGGAAAGATAATCTGCGTCATCGGCGTAATCTGTGGATAAAAAGTTCCTCAACCGAGAAATCCGGGGTACGATTTTTCGCTTCCTCGGGTTAATCCGGCCCGGGAAATGATCCATCGATGCTTGACTTGATAATCTCGTACGCGTATATTTATTAGTGTTTCAGGCGTATTTAAAGGGGAGTTCTTTTCATAGACCACATGATGTCGAGGAGGAGAAAACGATGAGGACGAACGTTGTTCTGATATCGGTGCTGTGGCTGTTGATTGGATCGAGTACACTCGGGGCGGATCGGGATGACCGGAATCCCGGAGGATTCACGGTGACCGGATCCAGCGCGGAGGTCAGTCTGAACGCATCGTCGAACACCAGTCCGAAACTGACGTTTTATGAAAACGGCACGCTGCGATGGACGCTGTATCAGAATCATATGACCGACAATTTCAGTCTCAGTTCGGCAACTCATGCCGGATTGCTCACCATCGATCAGAATGGCGGCATGGCTCTGGATTACTCCGGCACGACCAACGGGCTGACCGTTTCAGGAAGCACAGAAGACGCTCTGGTATCATTCGAGAACACTGCTGGGACAGGCTCGGCAACCACAAAAGCACTCTCTGCCGGGATTTCGAGTGCATCTGCAGATAACGAAACTTGGGGTATTTATGGCTACAACGCAGGGCGTGGTGCCGGCATTGTAGGAGAAAACACTTATGGTAACACGTTAGGAGGAATCGGCTTATACACTGCTGGCACTTCTGGATTTCATTTGGATTCTGCTAACTACGGAGTTCTTGGGATGAGCACTTCAGGGGTCTATGGAGTTTTAAGCACTGAAGGCCAAGGTCATTACGCAGTGTATGGAGCTAACAATGCCGTAGGCACAGGATCGGGTTACACCAGCCTGACATCAATGGGAGGTGTCAAGGGAGCAAGCGTAGGATCTGCATATAACTTTGGAGTGGCTGGTTTTATAAGCGCAGCCAACAATCGTCTCGGAGGAACACTTGGAGCCCACAGTGATAGTGTTTGGGGTTGTTTGGCATATCGGAGTTCCTCAGCGCTGACCTATGGCGGATATTTTACAAGCTACACTACCGGTACAGGTGTCGCCCTTGCCGGCAGCGGGCAGCTCATGGGCGGGTGGATCCGCGGTGAAAGCTACGGGCTCTATCTCCAGGGCGACCGTTACGCTCAGTACGCGCAAGGTGACACCTACGCCTCCGGTGTCGTCGCCATGGTCCAGGACACCGGGAACGAACGAAAGGTGATGTACGCCCCGTCGTCATCCACGGTCGATGTCTACTCATACGGAATCGGGCAAATCTCGAAAGGCACCGCACAGCCCCGGTTCGATGCGGGATTCAGGAATCTGATCGCGGACAAGGACTCGATCGTCGTCACAATCACACCCATCGGTCAGAGCGCTCAGCTTTTCATTCAGGAAATCACATCGGACGGTTTTACGATCCGAAGTGAAACGGACGATGCGCCCGATGTCCGATTCACCTGGATCGCGATCGGAAAACGGAAAGGATTTGAAAACCACAAAGCACCGGACGAAATTCTCGATGCGCAGTTCGATGCGAACATGAGCCAGGTCACGCTCAGCGACAGCGACAAAACCCGAGACGCACTGGGCATGTATCAGAAAGACGGAACGCTGAAGTTCGGCCCGGTGCCGCAGGAATTATCTCCGGGAAAATCGGAATAGCGAGGGTATCCATCATGAAACCACTTTCATGCTACCCCCGTGGACGAATCGGCCCGGCCCGCGTTCTCTGGATACCGGCGCTGATCGCTCTGTTTCTGCCCCAGTCGATCCTCGGAGCGCCTGTCAGCTGCACGCTCGAATCGGATTATACCGCCACGGTCGATCCGGGCATGACGATCCAGGTCCCGGATCTCTCGACGATCACGGTCGAAACCGACGCTACACTCAATCTGATCGGCACGAGCGGTTCCAGGATCACCGTGACCAACGACGGAGCCGGAACCTATACTTTTGACGTGTTCGGCACCATCGCCGCGCGTCATACGATCTTCGAATACATGAACGCATCGGGAATCCGGGTCGCCGAGTTCGGCACGATCGACACCGCGAACAATTTCTCGGATTGCATCTTCCGAAACGGTGCATCGGGCGGCGCGTGTCTCACGGTCGAAAACACCCAGGATTTCCGTGCCGGCCATCTCGGATCCATCACAGGAACGCAGTGGGAAACCGGGTCGACCTACAACGCGAGGAAGACCGTCAATCAGGGATATCTGCAGTTCGCGTCCTATTCCGGGGCACTGGGCGGCGAATCCAACGACGATGACGCCAACAACCGGATCTCATGGGGTGCCACCGCAACGCCGACACCGACCGCGACACCCGCCGGGACCGGCACGCCCACGCCACTGCCCGTTCCGGCCGAAACACCGCACGGTCTCGGCCTGATCGTGATCGTATTGTCCGCTCTGCTGCTGCTGACAGGAATGAAACGAAAGAACGGCTGATCCGGCGGCGATCCTTTATCCGCCAATGATCTCGTTCAATCCCTCGATGACCCGGATCATCTCCTCCGGCAACGCGACAGCAATCCGTTTCCCGATACGTTCTGTGCTGAGTGTTCGAATCTGACTGATCTTTACCCACGAGCGTTTCGGTAAACCCGGAGTCGTCAATTCGAGGGTCAACGGAAAACCGGCTCGCTGAGGCTGGCTTGTCAGTGCAACCGCAATCACCGTACCCGACCGGTCGTTAAATACATCCTGACTGACAATCAATACAGGGCGAAGTCCGGCTTGTTCCTGACCCAATGTCGGATTGAGATTCGCCCAGCGGATCTCACCTCTCAGTATTCGGGCCATTGATCGATCTCCCCGGCAATACCCTCCTCCGCCAATCCCTTCTCAATCGTCGGATCGAGCTTCGCACACTCCGTCACAAGACGATTCCGTTCGACCCGTTCGAGTTTCTCCCGCACGGATTCCTGAATGGCAACACTTCGATTGAGAAATTGTTTTCCATCGATCATCCGATCAAGTTCGTCCAGCAGATCCTGATCGAGCGTGATTGCGATCTTAGCCTTTCTCATGGATCACCTCCTGGTATGATAATACATCATACCATCATGAGGTGTCAACGGCTGGAACGTGCGGTCGATCTTCCTGATTCCCCGGATCCAGCCCGGAAAATCCCCGCATCAATCGTTCCAGACCTTCCGACAAACCGATCCACACGTCATCGCCGATCGAGTCTCACCGGGGCGATCGATTCAACCCGTCCATGAAACACTCGAACAACAACTCCATGTTCTCCAGGATCCCGCAGCGAATCCCACCGCGCGCCGCATCTCGAATATGAACAATCCCCGACGCCACAATCGCCCCGAACAGATTCCGCACCAGAGGCGCGAGGCAGTTCGTTCCAACCTCGTAAAACAAGTCTCTCACATGGGCAGGATCAGTCTCATCCTGCACACACGCGCGAAGCGTCTCGATCCGTCGCATCACCCACCTGAGCGCTTCAATCCCCTCACGATTCCCGCCACTCGAACAACTCCCATCAATCCAATCCCGAACGTCCGGCAACGCCCCGCCACTGTGTACCGCATCCGTCAGCCGTCCCAGAGCACACAGTCCGTCCGCACCGCGTCTGAGCCGCCGGATCAGCTCGTTCATGGCGACACATTCCACGGGTGGCCAGTCATACGACCCCACTTTTTTCGGGCGTCGCAGCCGGATGCTGTTCTCCGGATCAAACACGTACACACCGCTCGAATCGACTCCATACGCGACCACGGCATGCCCACCGCTGGATCGCTGTGCCGACAGAACGACCGGCGAGCCTGAGCACAGCAGTTCCTCCATCCGGAATGCCATGCAATCGCCCGCAATTCGTTCGGTGATCAATTCACAACCGTATTCCCGCATACAATACCGGCGCGACCACTCGTCGAACTCGAATCCTGTTGCGGCGACCACCCGATCTTCTGAGGGAATCGCCCGGATTCGATACGGCATGCGCAGTCGTTCGATGACATCCCAGGTTTCGTCCGTTTCACCGCGCGCGGTCAGGAGCATCGCGATGCATGCCGGCAGACAGGCCATGTTGACGGCCTGCATCCGATAGGTCACGGGCATGCTCGGCATCGCGTTTTACAGCCTTTCAGATTCCGGAAAAGGACGATCGATCAGCGGGATCTGCGGCCGAGATAAAACGCGCCGACCAGTCCGGCCAGGAGCACCATCGAGGCGATTTCCACGGCCAGAAAATACTGGCTGAACAGGACTCTGCCGAGTTCCTTCGGCTGGATCACGGTTCCCTGCAGAATCGCCGCTTTGTTCATCACGAGCAGATAGATCAGCTCACCGAGCAGGATCGCCGCAAGGATGAACGGTCCGACCCAGTCGCGGATATCGAACCACGCCGCCTCCTGACGCTCGGATTCCTTCCCGACATTGAGCATCATCATCACGAACAGGAAGAGCACCATGATCGCGCCGGCGTAGACGATCACCTCGAGCGCAGCGACGAACGGCGCACCGAGCACGAAGAAAATCAATCCGATCGAGAAGAACGAGACGACCAGATAGAGCAGCGCATGCACCGCGTTGCGTCGCGTGATCGTCATCAGTGTCGACAGGACCGCAACTGCCGCCGCCACAAAAAACGCAATCGTCATCCCATCTCCCCTCTCACGGCGTCAGCGCGTGCAGATCGACCGGTTCCTCTTCGTTCTCGGCGTCACCCTTGCCCTTGCCGCCGATCGCCACTCCCGCCACCTTGTAAAAATCATGATCGTGATACTTGCCCGGACCGCTGATCAGCAAATGTTCTTTCTCGTAGACCAGATTCGACCGCGCATAATCCGACATCTCGAAATCCGGCGTCAACTGGATCGCGTAAGTCGGACACGCCTCCTCACAGTAGCCGCAGAAGATGCACCGCGAGAAATTGATCCGGAAGAATTCGGGATACCGGCGGCCGGTCTCGTCTTCGGTCGCCTGCAGCGAAATGCAATCGACGGGGCAGGCCGCGGCGCACAGATAACAGGCAACGCACCGCTCATGACCGTCCGGATCCCGCGTCAGAACGATCCGGCCCCGGTAACGCGGCGCGAGATACGGCTTCGTTTCCGGATACTGCTCGGTCACCCGCCGATGAAACGTGTGCATGAACACCCGGAACATGCTTCGAATCATGCCGATCAACATAAGACCTCCATCCGATCACCGCACCAGCACGACCGCGCCGGTCACGAGCAGATTCAACAGGGTGAGGGGCAGCATCGCCTTCCACGCGAAACTCATGAGCTGATCGTAGCGGGGCCGGCCCAGAGACGCCCGGAGTAAGATGAAAAACGCCAGAAACACAAACACTTTCATGCCGAACCAGATCAGTCCCGGAAGCCAGGGCCCCAGCCAGCCGCCGAAGAACAGGGCGACGATCAGCGAGGAAATCAGGACGATCCCGAGATACTCGCCGACGAAGAACATGCCGAACTTCATGCCGCTGTATTCCGCATGAAATCCCGCAATGAGTTCGCTTTCGGCTTCCGGCAGATCGAACGGGATCCGGTGCGTTTCCGCGATTCCCGCGATCAGAAAGGTCAAAAAGCCCAGAAACTGCGGCACGACAAACCACATTCCCTGCTGCGCATTGACGATCTCCCGGAGATTGAACGAGCCGGACAACAAAACGACTCCCGCCAGGCTCAATCCCATGAACACCTCGTAACTGAGCATCTGGGCGGACGCGCGAAGTCCTCCGATAAGCGAATACTTGCTGTTGGAACTCCAGCCAGCCAGCACGATACTGTAGACGGACAGGGACGACATTCCGAGAAAGAACAGCAGGCCGATATTGAGATCGGCCACGCCGACGCCGGGTGCGAACGGGATCACCGCGAACGACATCAGCACACAGACGATGATGATCGCCGGTGCCAGAATGAATACCGCCTTGTCCGCAAACGGCGGCAGCCAGTCCTCTTTCATGAAGATTTTGATCATGTCCGCCACAACCTGCAACAGGCCGAAAGGACCCACGCGATTCGGGCCGTAGCGGTCCTGCCACAGCGCGAGCAGCCTGCGTTCGAGCCAGATCATGGCCGCAGCCATCGTCAGCAGCACGGCCAGCACGCCGATCACATTGAGCACGCTCAGCACCCACGGAACGGCCAGCCATTTCGTGATCCACGCGATCATGCGCCCGCTCCTTTCCGCAACTCGACCCCTTCGCCGAACGCCAGACCCTCACACCCCGGAATCCCCACCGGAAACGCGGCAACACCCCGAGCGATTCGATCGGATATGCGCACTGTACATCTCACCTCACAGGCTCCGCATCGCACGATCGAACCTGCGCCTTCCTCCAGTTTCCACGTCGTCGCATCGGCCGGATTGACCATGATGAAAGGCTCCGGCACGAGCGATCCGATCGCCTCACCCCGCACACTGAGCGGTTCCGAGCCGAAAATCAGATGGAGAGGAATCAGCCGGAGCGACTCATGACTCTCTGTGTGATCGGGTGGGATATCCGAAAAATACGGGGATTTCCGATCGGTACCCTCGACGAGGCGCACGCCGGAACCGGTGTGTTCCCTGAGCGATGCCTGCATGGCGAGATACTGCGCGAAGCCGGCCTGACCGGAATTCAGGCCCGGGGTCCAGACAAACGTCGTCAGTCCGGATGAGGGGTTCGACCCTTCCATCGAAAACGCGAGCGGCGCATCGGGATCCGGCGGCACGCCGGGTTCATGAACATCCCGATTGGCCGTCATCGAGGTTCTCCCGCTGAACCGGTGCGTCTGCCGCGGTGTTCGACCCTTTGAGTCCATGACTCCGGGCGCCGCATCGCGCACGCGTTTCAACCCGGGGAAATCCGTCGTCAACTCCATGATGATCCGATCGAGCGTCGGCGATTCCTCTCCGCCCGCTCCGAGCCATTTCCAGGCCGGCAGCACCTCACCCGGCGGGATCGCCGGGAAAAACCGCTGGGCACGCCCTTCGGAATTGACCACCGTTCCTGACGAGGCCGCGGGAGACGCCACACGGATGAACCGCGTCGCTCGTTCCGTCGAACGGGTGTCGATGCAGTCGAGCACCACGGTCTCGGGAGTTGCAGCGAACCATCGCTCCGCTTCGGCAGCGCCCGCAATCCGAAACAGATCGGTCTCGATCACCAGCGCCGCCCTGACATCGGGCAGGACGCGGTTCTTCCCCTCGAACAGAGGTTTCGGATCGAGCATCATCAGGCCGATCGTGTTCCAGTCCGGGACGACGAGCGCCAGACGGGCGGACTTGCCGCAGGTCTCCAGCGCGATCATGATGTTCGACACGGCCTGAAGAATACCAGGTTCGAGCGCCGACATGCCCGCCACGACGACCGGCATTTCGGCGTTCATCAGCATCCGGGCGATCGCATCGGCGGTCCGGGCTGATTCCGGATCGAGATCCGCGACAGGCGGCGCGTTCGGGTCGATCCGGCTCGTCACCGCAAAGGCGATGCGGGCGATCCGGGCGGGATCCGCCGTCTGCACGTGAGACGCTTCGGAATCGAGCGACGTCGGCACGCTCGACACGATGGAGAGGGGGCCTCGATCGTTCTGCATGACGGTGCGCACGGCGGCATCGTGCCAGTCGGGGATTCCGAGCGCGGTTGCCGTTTTTGCAGGCACATTGTCGAGGCTCCGGTGGATGGCGAGGCCCAGGCGGGGAGCGGTCTGAATGACATCCTCGCCGAAAATGCACACCGCATCGGCATGCTCGACATCATGCACGCTCGCGATCCGGGAAGCATGCCTCTTGAGCATGGACAGGATCTCACCGGCGGCATCATACTCGCGTCCCGTCATCCCGGCATAAAAGCGACTCGCACCGACCCGTTTCCAGATCGCATAGTTCGTTTCAACCGAGGCGCGGGGGGAGCCGATCCCGAGATCGAACTTACGGGTCGAATCCGCGTCGACAGTCCGCTCATCCGCATTCTTCAAAATCTGTCCGGCATGGAGATACTCATAGCCGAACCGGCCGCGGTCGCACAGGAAGTATCCGTTGATTTCGGGATGAAAGCGATTGATCGTGCGCCGGACCGTGCCGTAGCGCTCACCGAGCGTGATATTGCAGCCCACGCCGCAATGCGGGCAGATGGACGGCGTGGCACTCAGGTCCCACTTGCGCGTGTAGCGTTTGCGGAAGGTCTTGTCGGTGAAAACACCGGTCGGGCAGACTTCGACCAGATTCCCGCTGAATTCGCTTTCCAGTTTGCCCGGCTCGGCGCGGCCGAAAAAGACGTGATTGCGCGAGGATTGAGAGCTGAAATCTCGTCCCCCCGCCACATCGCGATAGTAGCGCTCACAACGGTAACACTGAATGCAGCGGTTCATCTCGTGATGGATGAACGGGCCGAGATCCTGGTTGTGAAAGGTGCGTTTCGTGAATCGGAATCGTCGGTAGTTATGCCCCGACGCGACGGTCATGTCCTGGAGATGACACTCGCCGCCTTCGTCACAAACCGGACAGTCATGCGGATGGTTCGTCATCATCCATTCGATGACGGCAGCGCGGAAGGCATGCGCATCGGCGTCTCCGATCGAGATTCGCATGCCGTCCTTCACCGGCGTCATGCAGGCCATCACGAGTTTTCCCTTGGTATCGGCTTCGTTCTGGAACTGCTTCACGGCGCATTGCCGGCACGAACCGACCGATCCGAAGGCGGGATGCCAGCAGAAATACGGGATGTCGATCCCGGCGGCGATGCAGGCGTGCAGGAGATTCGTGTCGGCCATGACCTGAACCGGCCGGTCGTCGATGTAGATCGTCACCATGTGCGTGTCGCCCTTCATGTCAGTGATTCCCATACGGACAGGCGTGTTTCTCGATGTGCGCCTCGATGTCGGCCCGGAAATACTTCAACGCGCTCTGGAGGGGTTCGATCGCGCCCGGCGCCAGTGCGCAGAACGTATTCCCCGCGCCGAGCATCCGGCAGTGGTGTTCGAGCACCTCGATGTCCCCCGGTTGCCCCTCACCCCGTTCGATCGCAACGAGTGTCTTCTCGATCCAGGACAATCCGTCGCGGCACGGCGTGCACCAGCCGCAGGATTCCTGCGCGAAAAAACGCTCCAGCGACACGAGCATCGCGACAGGGCAGGTCCGGTCGTCGAGGATGATCAATGTGCCCGTGCCCATCCGGCTCCCCGCGCCCTGGATCGAGTCGAAATCCATCGCCAGATCAAGATGCTCGGGGAGAAGAAAATCCGTCGACGCGCCACCGGGAATGATACCCTTGAGCCGATACCCGTCGAGCATGCCTCCGGCGTGATCGAATATGAGTTCGCGGAGTGTCGTTCCCATCGGCAGTTCCCAGATTCCCGGACGTTTCACACGGCCGCTCACACCGAAGACTTTCGTTCCGGCATCCTTCGATCGGCTGAGCGACTTGAACCATTCCGGACCGTTCGCGACGATATGCGGGAGGTTACAGAGCGTTTCCACGTTCTGGACGATCGTGGGTTTGCCGAACAGGCCGCTGATC
>CAYYMM010000126.1:0-11968 GCA_964472395.1 uncultured bacterium
GCGGATCGACGAGGCACAGGATGTTGCTGGAGCACCGTTTTACATTGAGTTCGAGCCGGGGGTGATCGAGGTCGTATCGGTGCGGGAGGGGCGATTCATGAACAGCGACGGACAACCCACCACATTCCTCCACACCATCGACAATACCCGTGGAACTGTCGTAATCGGATTGTCGAGACTTGGCGGCAAGGGAATCAGCGGGAGCGGGACACTGATTGAAATGGAGATCGTCGCTTCAGGACAGGGACAGACCAATTTGCAGTTTACACACGCATCCCTTCGGGATTCACATGCCGGCGAACTTCCCTCGGACTTTCAAAATGGGATGGTAACCGTCCGGTAAACGGATCAGACCTTTGACAGACGGCGGGTCTGGCGCTTGATCTGCTTGAGCTGGATGCGGAGTTTCGTTTTGTCGTCGGCCGACAACGCGTCTTTCTTTTCCGCCCGCTCATTCCGCATCGCCCGTCGTTCACCCTTCAGCTTGATGATCTCGGTCCGGGCTTCCGCCTTGCGCTTCTCGGCTTCCTGCTTCGCCGCGTTCACAATGCCTTTGATCTTGCAGATCTCTTCGATCAACGCCTGTTTCTTCATCGAGTGAACAGCATTGATGCCTTCGATCGTGAGGGCATATTCCTTGAGTTTGGTCAACGGCATCTTTTCGAGATCTTTAAAGGTCATATCCATGGAAAAAGAACCTCCTACATCCTTTGTTTCGCGAAACTGCGTCGCAAGCCGGAATACTTAACAGAATCGTCAAGGGATTTCAACAGGAAAGCAGTTTTTCCGACGGGGCGATCCTCGTGATCGCCCGGGCGAAAAAGAAAACTGAAGAGGGCGATCACGAGGATCGCCCATACGAATGAGAAAACTGAAGAGGGCGATCACGAGGATCGCCCATGCTTGGGGAGAAATCCTGCGAGGAAAGTAAAAAGGGAGACGAGGAGTGCCAGAGTGACGGAGAGGGATTTTGAGATGCCCACGATGAGCCAGTCCGAGACGCGGCTGAACAGCAATGGCTCTCCTCCGGGCGGTGTTCGGGCGATCCGGTCAAGCACCTCGGGGGAGAAGGCCATGTTCCGATCCGCCAGGGTGGGGCCGAAATAGCGTAGCGCGATCAGTGCCTCCATCGATCCCTCCCGATCCAGTTTGCATTCGAACATCAGATTCGCCCGATCGAAATGCTCCTTCCCCTCACGATCATACCAATACAGACGATTCTGCTCGCTTCTGCGCGCCCCCGGTTCCCCCGCCGCTACCCGCATGGCCTTGTATTCAGCCGCATCGATCCGCTTGAGTTGTTCCATGCTGAGAAACGACTTGAACCGGCCGATTTCGGGATCGACATGCATGAAACCGAATGTCTGTGTGTAGTGAAGAAAGCCGGCGGACATGACTCCGAGCGCCGCGATCAGCAGGAACAACGTCCGGAGCGCAGCGGGTGAGGGGTGCAGCCGCATGGCGTCGGGTGGTCTGAGAATCGCGAGGGCGATCAGGGCGAGTGCGCTGCCTTCGGCGTTGATGATCACATCCCGCCACTCACCATACCGGCCCGGCCAGTTCCACTGGAAAAACTCGTCGATGAGCCCGATAGCGAAGCCCGAGGCGACCCCGAACCCGAATGACGCCCATCCCGCGCCCATGCGCATCGCTCCAAATGCCGTCAAAACAGCCAGCGCGCCGTATTCCAGCAGATGAAAGCGTTCGACCTGGACGCTCAGTTGCGCAATCCGCCAGGCATACAGCGCGGCGACGATGACGAATCCGGTGAGGCGGCGCCGGCGGAGACTCGGTGCGGAGCGCAGGATGCGACGGAGGATCTCCAGGCCGATCAGAATGAAAGCTGCGGTGAATCCGAAGAAGATGCGATCGGAAAAATGCGCGGCCAGGTAGTTCTGGATGGGCCGGGCGACCGGGACCGTGGCCAGGATCAGCATAGAGAGGCCGGCGGCGGCGATCCAGAATGGACGGGACGAAGCGGGAGGGCGGGACATAAATGTATTATGAATGGCCGGACGTCGATAATCAATCCGATGATGAAACACGGGGGAAGACAATTCCTGTCGCGGGTTGGCCCATTTTTGTCATTCCGATCCGGGCAGAAGCCTCCGGAATCCTTGAGATTCTTCGCTTTTCAGGCATTTCGGGGTAAAAAGCCTCCGAGTCTCGATCGGTACATTTTTTGCAGTTCAATACACGGGGTTGAACACTTTTCAAGGGGAGGACTTATGCTGAACTGGAAACTCTGGCTCGTTTACATCACCGTCGCTGTCGCATTCGCATTACCCGCGTGCGCTCAGGACCCGACACCTGTTCCGTGCGGCCCGGGAACCGATCACACCTGCTTCGAGCCTGGCTCCGGAGCATCCGCAGTCCATCATGTATCCAACTGGGCTTTTGAAGACGGCATCGTCGTTCTGTTCCGTGAAGGCATCGAGATTCCCTCGGCATCCTATCCGATTGTTCCGTGCCGCCTCGACCTGGGATTTGTGCCCAGCGGCGTTTTCTCGACGGATCTCGGAGAATCCTTCAAAGTGTCCATCTACAAGATCGCAGCACCATCGATGCTTCCGGATATCACCAAGGCCGGTCCGAAAATTTTCGGGCCTCAAATTTATGATTTCTTGCTCCCCGCATCTCCGGTCGAGGTCGTATATGCCTTCATCGAAGATTTGAGCATGGGTGGCTACTGGGAAGTTCCGACGATCAACGAGGGCGATTTCGCGGTCTTCATCCAGTATTCCACGATCTCGCTCTACATTCCCTATAACAACTATATCGACTGGGATTTTTCGACTGATGCGCTTTTCTGCTCGATGATTCCGCACACCAATATTCTGTACGATCAAAGCGCAACCAACCCATTCCAGTGGTTAGAAGACACTCCCCTCGAGGAAGCCAATTGGATCGTCGAACTGTATTATCTGGCCGATCAAACTCCAGCGACTCCCGATGTGCCGGCACTCTCAGGGACCGCTCTCTTGATCCTCGTGGGGCTCATGACTGCGTTGCTTCTCTTTACCCGCCGTTGAGGCGGTCATCATGACACGTCTTCAAGTTAAAATGCTTCGACCGATCGTCCTTTCGGGACTCTTTTTCTTGTTCATCTCCACAGGGATTGTTCGGTCGAGTTTCGAAGGTGATTTTCCTTTGGGATATCTCATGGATGTTGTTGGTAATTACGAGTATGCGGTTTCTGCTCGCGGTCTCGTGAGCGGCACATCCGGATCATTCACTCTGAGTGTTCCGAATCCTGCGACATCCTCCGTTCACAAGGCGTACGTTTTTGTGGGTCATCAGACCTCCGAGGTTAACACAACAATTCAGCTCACGTTCAACGGTTCAATTGTATCGACAAACACATATTCCAATGTCGACCAGTTCGGCAGTTACTTGCATACCGAATTCCTATGGGATGTCACTTCGCTGGTCAATCTAAGTTCGTCACTGACGTACTCTTACGCCTTTGCGATTTCTCCTCCTCATGTACCTCCTCCCACAAACTTACCCTTTGGAGCGATGTTGCTGGTGATCTTCAGCGATAGTTCGCAAAGCCTGTATCAGAAGATATCCGTGATGCATGGCGCAGAGTTCATGAACGGGAACTATCTCGGATACACTGATTTTGCTAACATCCAGCCTGGAGCCGGGAAACTGGGAGTGTTTGTCACGATGGATGAAATGGATATCAACGACCAAGAGCTTCTTCGCTTCGATTCAACCGTACTCGCAGGTCCATCGGATATTTTCAATAGCAGTGGAGGGCTTCAGTTAAAATGCACCTGGCTTGAACGGACCATGTCCATTGCCGCACCAGCGGGCTCAAAAAAGGCAGAAGTGAATTTCAATGGAGATGGCCTTGGTGCGATCTGGATCGCTGCGGTACTGACATCGTCCGAAACACCACCGACTCCGACTCCGACTCCGACATTCACACCGACCGAAACGCCCACATTCACCCCCACGGACACACCGACCCCGACGCCGACTGATACGCCGACGTTCACCCCGACGGATACTCCCACGTTTACACCCACCGATACGCCCACGTTCACGCCGACCGACACGCCGACATTCACTCCGACCGAGACTCCCACGAACACGCCGACCGTGACACCGACGCCGACGCCGACCAGTCCGTATCCCGCCGAGACCGAACCGAACGACAGTTGCATCGACGCCAGTACGCTCGCGTGCGGCGGCAAGCTGGGCGGTGCGATCGAGCCCGTTTCGGATGTCGATTACTACCGGATCACGACCGGTCCCGCCGGGGACACGGCCCGGATCGCGGTCTACGCGGATGATTCGTTCTGTGAAGCCTGGCCGTTCGGCCGGGGATTCGATCCCGCCATGCAGGTGCTCGAATCCGACTGTCTGACGCAGGTTCTGCCGTCCGCCGACAACAATCTGGGTGACTGCATTCAGGATTGCAGCAGTGTCGGTCAGGACAGCGCGTGGCCGCCGGGTCAGGCCGTCTGGACGCTGCCATCCGGCGAATACTACGTCCGGGTATTCAGCGAAGCCGGCTCATGGGGCGCGTATATCATCGAGTATTGCTGTGCACATCTTCCGACACCGACTCCGACTCCGACCATGACGCCGACGCCGACCGAAACTCCGACTCCGACTGCGACCGTGACGCCGACGCCGACACCGATTCCCGTGCCAGTCGCCTCGGGTGGTGGGCTTGCGGTGCTGCTCGCCGGTGTGACTCTGGTTATTCTGCTCGCCGGTCGCCGGAAGTAAACCAGCTTTCGGCTTCGGCCAGTTTTTCGTGGGTGCCGACGTCGGACCAGAAACCCGACAGTTCGTGCACCCACACGTTTGTACGGTGAGCGAGCGCCAGCAGGGCATCGGTCAGTTCGTATTCGCCGCGCGGGGATGGCCGGATCGCGTGAATCTCGTCGAAAATCCCCGGCTGCAGCACCATCAGTCCCGCATTGATCAGATTGCTCGGTGCCTGTCCCGGCGCGGGTTTTTCGACCAGATCGACCAGTTTTCCGTGGCGGATCCCCAGCGCTCCGCAGGATGAGGGGTCCTCGACGCGCCAGGCGCTGAGCACCGAATCGCCGGGGTGTGCGCGGAAGGTTTCGATCAGGGTCCGGTAGTTGATCGGGTCCACGAGAATATCGCCGTAGCCGAGAAAGAACGGTGCGTCGCGTAGCATCGCTTCGGCGGGGAGCACTGCGTAGCCCGTGCCGTTACGGATTTCCTGCCGATGATACGTGAGGGCGACATCGAGCGCCGATCCGGTGCCGAAGTGGGATTCGAGCTGTTCGGCGAGATGGCCGGTGATGATGGCGAGTTCCGTGACGCCTGCGTGGCGGAGGCCACGGATGATCCATTCGAGAATCGGCGTGCCACCGACGGGGATGAGCGGTTTCGGGATATGGTCGGTGATGGGTCTGAGGCGTTTGCCGATACCGGCGGCGAGCAGGACACCTTTCATGGGGGGTTCCTCCGGGTTTCCCGCCGAGCATAGCGCGGGAGCGGGATAAAGAAAAGGCCGGTTGACGGCGGGATTCCGTTTAGTATATACATGCGGGCGAGGAGTGTTTATGGACATCGAAGTCATTCACAGGTGTTACGATGACATGGAAGCCGAGATGATCCGGGGACTTCTGGAAGAGGAAGGGATCGTCTGCATGGTCGCCTCGAGTGTCCCGCACTCCGTCATGCCGCTCACGATGGATGGATTGGGAGAAGTCCGCATTTCGGTATCCTCAGGGGATGCCGCGCGTGCCCGCCTGATCGTCGAGGAGTTTACAAGCCGGACGGAGGAAGATGATTCCGACGCCGGCGACTCATTTGACGACGAGTCCGACGTCTGAGATCCGATCGAATTTTTAAAATCACGACAAGGAGAATGACTATGGATTCCGATATGAAGGTCGAATCGTTGCATCCACTCGAAGTGAAGGTGTTGCGGGCGTTCGAGGGCATGGAGCGGCTGGGTAACGAACAACTGGAAGCCGCCACTGCGCTCGATGCCTCCCGTGTCCGCCGCGCGCTCGAATGGCTCCTCACCAAAAAAGCTTTGGACGTCGTCGCTGAAGAAACACGGAAATACATGTTGCTGACCGAAACCGGCGAAGATTATGCGACGAACCGGGTGCCGGAACTGCGGATTCTCGAAAAAGCCGAAGCCGGCACCACGATGGACGAACTGAACCGCACGATCGGTCTCGATCCTGCGGAAGTCTCACCCGCAATCGGCGCGCTTAAAAAAGCCGGCTTTCTCACCTTCGGCGCCGGCGGACTCCTCACGCGCGTTCCCGGCATGGAACCGACTGAACCTCTCGCCATCCAGGCGATGATCGAACGATATCTCGGCAGAGGCGAGCTCCTGTGGGACGACATTCCCGCCGAGGATCGCGACGGGATCGAGAATCTTTCGCGCAAACGCGGCAAGTCGAAGGGTGTGTTCCGGATCAACGAACGGACCTTCCGGACATATGCGCTGACGGATGAGGGGCGGAGCATGCTAGCGGCGGTGAAGGCAGCCGGGCTGACGGGCGAGGAAGTGTCACAAGTGCTGCCGCAGCATTTGAAGGACGGTGCATGGCGCTCGGTCGGTTTCCGACGCTACTCGCTGGATCTCAAGCCGCCGCGCATTGTCGTCGGGAAGCGGAATCCCTACCGCGAGTTTCTGGATTTCGTGAAGCGGAAGCTGCTGGCGCTGGGTTTCGAGGAGATGATGGGGGATCACGTCGAGCCGGAATTCTGGAACATGGACGCCTTGTTCATGCCGCAGTTTCACGCCGCGCGCGACATTCACGATGCGTATTTCATCAAGGATCCGAGCCATGCGGTGTCGCTCGAAGAGCCGTACTTCTCGCGAGTTGCCGGCGTGCATCGCGATGGCGGCGATACGGGATCGACCGGGTGGCGGTATGACTTCGACGAGCCTCGGAGCCGCCGGTTGCTGCTGCGATCGCAGGGAACCGCCCTGAGCGCGCGCCAGCTTCATCAATCCAGGATTCCGGGCAAATACTTCGCCATGGCGCGCTGTTTCAGGTATGACAGCATCGACCAGACTCACGCCGCCGATTTCTTTCAGATCGAGGGGATCGTGCTGTCCGAATCGAATTCGCTCCGCACGCTGCTCGGATTGCTCAAACTGTTCGCGATCGAGGTGGCGCAGGCCGAGGACATCAAGTTCACGGCGGGGTATTTCCCGTTCACCGAGCCCAGTGTCGAGGCGCACATCAAGCATCCTAAGATCGGGTGGATGGAAATGGGCGGTGCGGGGATTTTCCGGCCTGAAGTCACGCGGCCGCAGGGAATCGACGTGCCGGTCATCGCATGGGGACTGGGACTCGACCGCATGGCCATGGTCGCCATGGGGATCAACGACATCCGCGAACTTTTCACGACAGACCTCAACCGGATCCGGAACACCCGGGCTCATTTCGACAAATAACGGAGGACACCATGCCGACGATTACATGCGCATTATCGGATCTCAACCGACTGACCGGAATGAATCTGACCCCTCAGACGCTGGACGAACGGGCGAATCAGTTCAAGGGTGAAGTGAAGGGGTATTCCGCCGAGACCGGTGAATTGAAACTGGAGTTACAGGATACCAACAGGCCGGATCTTTGGTGTGTCGAGGGCATCGCTCGCCAGCTCCGGACGATTCAGAACGGAGGCATGTCGCACTACCCGGATGTTTTTTCGGGTGAGGGGTTGAAGGGACGCGAGTTTCATGTGGACTGTCTGATGGAGAAGATCCGGCCGTATGCGGCGGGATTCGCCGTCACGGGACTCGATGTCACCGACGACCTGCTCGTCGCCTGCATCCAGACGCAGGAAAAACTGGCGGAAAACCTGGGACGGAAACGCCGTTCGATTTCGATCGGGATCTATGACCTGGATCAGATCGAGTTTCCGGTGCGGTATACGGCGGTCGGGCTGGACGACATCACGTTCGTGCCGCTCGGGTTCGACACGCCGATGACTCCCCGGCAGATACTCCAGCAGCATCCCAAAGGCATCGAATACCGGGGGACGCTGGAGGGCAGGACACATGTGCCCATGCTGATGGACGCGCGTGGGAGCATTCTGTCGTTTCCGCCGATCATCAATTCAAGGGCATCGGGTGAGGTCAAGGTGGGGCGAAGGAATCTGTTCATCGAAGCGACCGGGACCGATATCGAAAACATGGCGCTGGCGCTGAACATTTTTGCGGTGAACATGGCGGATCGAGGCGGGCGGATCGAACCGGTGCGGGTGTTGCTCCCCTACGAATCGAGACTCGGACGGGAATTTGTGATGCCGTACCGGTTTAACCAGACCCGCACCATCGGTCTCGAGAAGGTCCGCTCGATGCTTGGCGTGAACTACTCCGCATCGCGCGCCGCGGAACTCCTCACCATCTATGGAATCGATGTGCGGAGCGACGGGGACGGGATCGCGGTGAAGTGGCCGGACTGGCGGCACGATCTGCTGCACGATGTCGATGTGATCGAGGATATCGCGATTGCGGCGGGGTATGAAAGTTTCGAGCCGGTGATGCCGAGCGACTATACGATTGGCGCACTGGCGCCGATGACGCTTTTTGGGGATCGGATCCGCGACATCATGCTGTCGCTCGGATTTGAAGAACTGATCAGCAATATATTGTGCAACCGGACGGATTTTGCGGTACGGCTGCGCGAGCCGGAGAGGGCGATCATCGAGATTGCGAATCCGATGTCCGAGACTTATTCGGCGGTGCGGGACCGGTTGCTGCCGTCGCTGCTGTCGGTCGAGCGCGATTCGTCGGGAGCGGCGTATCCGCATCGGATGTTCGAGGTGGGCGAGGTGACGATCCGGGACGAGAGCGTGTCGAAACGCGTGCGGACGACACTCAGACTCGGTGTGATGGTCGCGGATGCCGGAGCCGAGTTTTCGACCGCTCACTCGTATCTTGAAGCCGTCTTCTACCAGTTCGGGCTCGAATCGAGTCTGCGTCCGGTGGATCTACCGCCGTTCATACCGGGGCGGTGCGGTGAGGTTATCGTGGCGGGGCAGGCGATCGGGTGGATCGGGGAGTTGCATCCCGAGACGCTCGAGAACTTCCAAATCGGGGTGCCGTGTTCCGCGTTTGAAATCGATCTGAATCAGCTTCGCGCGATCGTATCGGCCGGGCAGTTGTAACCCGGGACCGATCCGATACTCTAAGAGGCGTTCAGAGAGCGGCATAGGGCTGCTCGGGGAAAGGAGACTGCGATGGATATTCGAGTCACATTCGGTGGAAATAAGAAAGTGGATGCATCGCTCAGGGGCTTTACCGTTCATACCGATCAGCCGGTTGCGGGTGCCGGGGACAATACGGCGCCGAGTCCGTTCGAGCTGTTCATGGCATCGCTGGCGACGTGCGCGGGCTATTATGTGCTGGAGTTTCTGAATCAGCGGTCGATCCCGGCTGACGATACGTCGGTGACGTTTCACGCTGAGCGGGATCCCGAGACCAAGATGTTCCGGAAGTTCACGGTCAATGTGCTGTTGCCCGAGACATTCCCGGAGAAGTACAAGAACGCGATTCTGAAGGTCGTGGATGCGTGTACGGTGAAGAAACACCTGTATGAGCCGCCGCAGTTCGAGACCGTCGTGCATATCGGCGACAATGCCGTTGCGTCCGCGACCACGAATTCCCGATAGCGTTTGTAAAGATCAGGATCCGAACGAATCGCTCCAGATGCAGAGCCCTTACAGCGCAAACCAGGGTATAGCCCTGACGTGATCCTCGATTTGCATTGGGCGTTTGCAGCGGCACACGATGTATCCCGTCTTTGCTCGATCGTGTTCCTGAAGGAAGGTTCTCAGGTGACGAGCGTCGGTCGATGTCGGATTCTCGGTCCACTTCACTTCGATGGGGATCAGTTCGTCGTCGATCTCAACAATGTAATCGACTTCAACTCCGGTCTTGGTTCGGAAATAACTCAGTCGGCCCTTCCTCCGGTAAGCCAGGCGCTTGTATAACTCGGCACCGACCCATTGCTCGAATACGTTGCCGGGATCGGATGCAACGGCCGAGTAACCGGGCGGGATACCTGCCGCGGCGTGACGAACACCGACATCGATAAACAGAAATCGCGGAGTGGAGAGCACATTTTTTCGTGTGCTTCCTGAAAATGCCTCGATTCGAAACCCTAAAAGCATATCTTCGATCAGTTGGTAGTATGATTTGACTGTCGGGATGGACACTCCGACTTCCCTGGAGATTGAGGCAAAGTTTGTGATCCTTCCGGATTCCAGAGCCGCCAGTTTCAGAAAGTTTATGAAATGTCCCCAATCCTTCACCATTGCTTCCCTGCGAATCTCTTCCTGCAGATGAATTTCACAATAGGATTGAAGAATCAGAGTGCGTTCCTGGTCATCCCTGAGTGTCACAATGCCCGGGAAGTCTCCGAATGCAAGCCGGGTTTCCAGATCATGCCCGGGAAACGGCCTGTCAATCTTCATATCTATTCTGACAATTTCCTCGGATACTGACCCCTCGGTAGCTGGATGTTCTGTCAGAATAAGAGGAAACAGGCGATGCAGCACACTCCGGCCGGGCAGCAGATTCGTGCCCATTGAGCGGAGTTTCCGGGCTGAACTGCCGCACAGAATGAACTTCCACCTGGTTTTATCCTGATCATACAGCATCTGGACAGCGTCAAAGAGAGCGGGTACCGACTGGATCTCGTCGATAAACACCTGCTGCATCCGCTCTGAGCGGGGTAGTCCTTCGCATTCACGGATGAAAATTCCCGGGTTCGCAAGAAGACGGGACCGTTCTCGCGGGTCGGCGAGATTGTATCGGATCCGGGGATCCAGGATTTTATTCAAGACCGTAGTTTTACCGGTCTGGCGGGCACCGAACAGAATATCGATGAATGGTCGCCGGATGCGATCAATGAGACTGGATTCGATCAACCGATCATGCATAGCACTTTATAATAGTCTAACTTTTATAAAGGTCAATTCATTTTTAGAAAAGATACATTCAGGATCCGAACGAATCGCTCCAGCCGAATTCCATCGAGTCCCACTCGCCCTCGATCCGGGTGATTTCAGGATCCGTGAACGCGGCATACCAGCGGATCCCGGTTGCCGACCCGCAGTCTGCCGGCCAGTTGAATCGGGGGATCACGGTCAATCGTGAGAACGCCTCAGAAAAATGATGGTTGTACTGGTCGAAAGGTGAGAAGGACGGTGCGAAAAAGTACAGTCCGTAGACATCCAGAATGACGAAGAGCGGGCGGTCGAGTCCGATCCAGGAGTCCGCGGCGCAGATCGCGATGGTCAGTTCGAAGGGATCGCCGGGCCGGTAGAATTCCGCGGGCATCTCGATCGATGCGCGGATCGAGATGCAACCCGGTGAAGGGGTTTTCGAAGGCGTCGATGACGGTGTGGCCGACGGTGGTGCTGTCGCAGATTGTGTCGGTGAAGGGGTTCTCGACGGTGCCGCCGAAGGAGACGCCGAAGGTGAAGGCGTTTCCGAAGGTGTGAAGGTGCTCGTGAATGCCGGAGTCGGTGTCAGGGTCGGAGTTCCGGTTGAGGTCGCCGTGCCTGTAGTTGTGGGAGACGGCGGTGCTGTTGCGGACTGTGTGGGTGAAGGAGTTGCCGTCGGCGTTTCCGAAGGTGAAGTCACATTGATCCAGATGGGGTTCGTGATTGCGCGGTACTGATAGGCGTTGCCGAGCGGGTCGTAATCCGGCATCGAGACATCGCCCGGTGCGTCCGGACCGATCAATGGATCATAGGTATAGGCTTCAGCCCGTATGTAGAAGTCCGGTTCGGGGTCGCCGTCGTTGTAGGCCGGATCGATCAGTTCGCTGAGGGGGATGACCTGATTGCCCTGGAATCCGTCCTGGAGCGGCAGCGAGGTGATCTCGACGGGTGACTCGCCGGTGAATGTATCTCCTCTCAGGATGCGGATCGTCGAAACGGAGCCGTAGTCCGGCGATCCGATCCATTCGACGAAGAGATACCC
>CAYYMM010000127.1:0-11960 GCA_964472395.1 uncultured bacterium
CGCGATCTTTTCCCCCATCTCGAGCGTTCTAAGCTGTTCAAGTCGTTCGATCCGCTCCGAAAATACCGGCGGATGTTCCGCGAATCGCATCAAGAACGCTTTCCGGTAGACATACAAACCGATATGCCGGAAAAATCCCTGGAGATCGCCGGGTTCCCGAGGACTCAGTCGGCCCGGATACGGAATCGGAATGCGTGAGAAGTATACCGCATGCCCGCGCTCGTCAACCAGCACTTTCACGATATTCTCATCTATCAAATCCGCTTCCGACCGGATCGGTGACGCGAGTGTCGCGACCGAGGCCAGGGGGTCGTCGATCAGGGCCTGGACGGCGAGATCGATGTGGGTGGGGTCGATCATGGGTTCGTCACCCTGGACATTGGCGATGAGATCGGTATCGATCGAGGCCGCTGCGACTGCTACGCGATCCGTTCCCGATGTCAGATTGGACGCCGTCATAACGACCTCGCCGCCGTCCTCTCGGACGACTTTTTCGATCCGGTCGCAATCCGTCGCGACGACGATACGCTGGATTCGAAGTGCGAGGCGGACCTGCGCGAGTGTCCAGAGGATCATGGGCTTACCCTGGATGAGTGCGAGGGGTTTTCCAGGGAAGCGCGTGGACCCGTATCGTGCGGGAATGACTGCTGCCGCTCGGTTCATGGTGTTCATGTGCTGAGATACATCCGCATTTCCCGTTTGATTTCTTCGATCGTCGCCGTCGCAGTACCGACTTTGCCGACAACAACACCCGCGGCGAAATTGGCGAGCACGGCTGCTTCGCGGATCGTCGTGCCGGAGGCCAGCGCGAGCGAACATGCGCTGATGACAGTATCACCGGCACCAGTCACGTCGTAGACGCTCCGCGCGACCGTATCAATCTTCTCCATCGGTTTTCCCTTTTCAAAGATCGCCATGCCGGACTCGCCGCACGTCACGAGAACCGAATCTGTTTTAAGTGTTTCGATGAGTTTCCAACCGGCGCGCTCGACCGCCTGAGACTCGTCGATCCCGATGCCACTCATCTGAGATGCCTCGAAATGATTCGGTGTGATCACCGTTGCGCCGGCGTATTTTTCGAAGGCGGAGACTTTCGGATCGACAGCGCAGATCTTGCGGGCTTTTCGGGCTTTTTCGATGATGCCCCGGCAGACGCGCGGCGTGAGTACACCTTTGGCATAGTCCGAAATGATGACACCATCAACTTCGGTCAGGATTGCCAGGCAGAAATCGAGTAGTTTGTCTTCGATTTCCGTCGTGATCGCATTGGTGGATTCGCGATCGACGCGGACGACCTGCTGATGCTGAGCAATGATGCGCGTTTTCCGAATGGTCTGGAGTTCGCGAGTGGTCACGATGCCACCGGGATCGGCATTGAGCGCGGACAGTCTCTGGATGACCTCGTTTCCCAGGGGATCGTCACCGACAACACCGGCCACGTAAACTTCGGCTTCGAGCGCGCAGAGATTGCTGACGACGTTTGCCGCGCCGCCGAGCCGGATCGTTTCTTCCTTGACCCGGACGACCGGGACAGGGGCTTCAGGGCTGATTCTCCGGACATCACCCCAGATGTACTCATCCACCATGACATCGCCGATCACGAGCATTTTGCGTCGAGGCAGCAGATCGCACAGGTGAATCATGTTCTGGTGCTGAGCGATCGAAATGATATGTTTATCGCTTTTCGACACGCATCATCCTCCTCAAAAGTGCGTAGTATATGTGAACCACACCGGAAAGACTAGAGCGAACGCGATACAAGCTGCTCGTACAGAGCCCGCGTTCTGCGCACCATCTTCTCCAGCGAAAACTCGATCGAACGACGCCGCGCCGCGTGCCCATACCGCTCCATCGATTCAGGAAACGCGAGCAGATCCTGAACCGCCCGATCGAATGCCTCCGGATCAGCAGGCGGGACAATTCTGCCGTCGATTCCATCCCGGATCGCCTCGCCGTTCCCGCCCACGTCCGTAGCGACGCAGGGCACTCCCGATGCCATCGCTTCAAGAAGCGCATTCGAAAAGCCTTCTTTTGTGGAGGGCATGACATACAAATCGAGGCTTCGTAAAAACTCGTGAACGCGATCGCTGAATCCTAGAATTCGGATCGATGCAGACAACCCCTCTGCCTCGATGCGCCGTTCGAGTTCATCTCGCTGCGGCCCGTCTCCGAGGAAATACAGGCAAACGTCGGGAGCGAGTTGTTTCCAGTGGTGAACGAGGGGGATGAGCGTATCAAGCCCTTTCTGGGGAACGAGGCGTGTTGCCGCGCCGATGCGCGGAGATCCGGCAAGATTCATCGGATTGTCAGGGTGAGGGGCAAAGCGGTCCGTATCGATTCCGTTGTAGATCACACATTGCAGAGACTCTGGAACTGGCACTTTCGCGGTGTAATTTCTGCGGACCGCCTCGGAAACGAACACGAACATGTCCTTCAGGGGAACAAGCAGACGGTCGGTCCAGAGCTGACGGAAATCGTCCCAGGTGTCGACGTTGTGTATGTGATTAACCACCACGGGAACACCGGCCAGTGCCGCGGCGATGGAACCGGTGGTGTTCGAGCGATACATGTGTGTATGGACGAGATCCGGGCGCAGTCGGCGCAGATGGGCACGCAGACGCCACAACCCGGCCGGGCTGAAACGGCGTCGGACACGGATCACATCCACCGGAATGCCGGAAGCGCGCAGATCGGGGGCAAGCGGGCCTTCTTCCCGGAGGCAGACGACGGATACATCGAATCCGAGTTTTTTAAGTTCGACTGTCATCGCGGCGATCTTGCGTTCCACACCGCCGATCCAGAGACCGCTCACGATCCGCACCACCCGAATCGAGCTCATGACACGTTGCGCTCCATAAGCCGATGATAGACACCGGCGGTCGACGCAGCGGTCTGCCGGATGCTGAAGACCGTTTCGACCCGACGACGGCCCGCTTCTCCCATCTGCCGCGCGCGGTCGGGGTCGGACAAGAGCGTCCGGATGTGCGCCGCGACGGACTCCGGATCGCCGATATCGGCCAGGAGCCCCGTCAATCCGTCGCACACGGCTTCGGGGATACCGCCCGCACGGGTTGCAACGACCGGCAATCGCATTGCCATTGCATCCAGAATGGAGGTACAGAGCCCCTCTTCCCGCGAGGTCATGCAAAACAGGTCGAATGCCGCAAGGAATCGGCGGACGTCGGTCTGGAACCCGGTCAGCCGGAACCGATCGCCCAGCCGGGACTCGGCGTGAGCGGCACGGAGCGACTCCCAGAGACGGCCGGCGCCGACCAGCATGAATACGACATTCTCCATCGATCCGGACACGCGGCTGGCAGCATCGAGGAAGAGCCGCGGATCTTTGTGCTCCACGAGCGCACCAACCATGCCGACCAGTCGGGTGCCGGGACTGATGCCCAGGAATTCGCGGGCAGAAACCCGGTCCGGCGATTCGGGAAATGATGCGATGTCGATGCCGCTGTAGACGGTTTCGATGCGTTCCTGGGGAATACCATCTGAAATGAGGATGTCCCGGATCGCCTTGGAAACCGTCAGAATCCGGTCAGCGCACCGGGTGTATTTCAGGCGTGATAATCCCAGAAAACTTGTGCGGAGATGAAAATCGGTACGGCGCGAGTAAACGATCGGAATGGGTTTCCGGAGAATCCGACGGGCCAGGTCGGCGGCGATCAGGCCATGGGATGTGTGGACATGGATCAGGTCGATCGCGTATGAGCGGATACCGTAGAGAAGATGGCCGACCATACGGAGACTGAATTCAGAGACTCCGGTGAGGGGCAGGACGCGTAGGCCAGATGCGACGGATTTTTCGAGCAGCGGACTTTTTCGTGGCGCTGCCACGACCGACAGGAACGAGTCGGAGGGCAGATGATGGGCCAGGCCAAACACCTGGGCCTCGCCGCCCCGCCAGGTTCGTTCAGTATCGATGTGCAGTACGCGAATCACTCGACTGGTTTGGCTTCTTCGATCAGCATAATGGGGATATCTTCACGGATCTCGTATTTGAGCTTGCATGCGTGGCACACGAGGCCGTCCTGAGAGGGGGTCAGTTCCAGATCGCCTTTGCATTTCGGACAGACCAGGATGTCCAGAAGCTCCTTGTCGACTGCCATAACATATCCTCCTATGGCCCGGGATAAATCGTCCGAAGCCAGTCAATTTCTTGTTTCAAGCCTTCATCGAGCGTCACACTGGGAGAATAGCCGAGATACTCGCGTGCTCTCGAAATATCAGCCGCCGTGTGATTGACATCGCCTTTTTGTGCATCCGTGTTCCGGACATCGAGCGATACGCCGACGATACGTGCAAGCGTATCAAGAACCGTGTTCAAACTCACGCGCGACCCGCCTCCAATGTTCATGACCATGCCATCGACGCCCTGCGCGACTCCGGCCTGATAGGTTGCCCGCGCTGCGTCCGCAACGAACGTGAAGTCGCGTGTCTGCCGACCGTCACCGAATACAGGAAGAGGCAGTCCGAGCAGCATGGCACGACCGAAGATATGGAAGGCCATGTCCGGACGCTGTCGGGGTCCGTAAACGGTGAAATATCGAAGTGATACGGTCGAGAGGCGGTAGTTTTTGGTGTAGAGCACCGCGAGATGCTCGGCGGCCAGTTTCGTCACGCCGTATGGCGATACGGGGTGTAGTGTCTGTGTCTCGCGCATCGGAAACTCCCGGACATCGCCATATACCGATGAAGACGACGCATAGACTACGCGCCCAACGCCCGCATCGCGCGCGGCTTCCAGCAGGACCTGTGTGCCGAGCACATTCAGGTCGGTATAGATCCGGAAACTCGCCCCCCAACTCGCCCGCACCCCTGCCTGAGCCGCAAGGTGGTACACGACGTCCACAGGGTGAAAAATCGAGCGGAGGTCGGCCTCCAGAAGATTTTCCTCCAGGAACGTGAATCGGGGAGAGGCTTTCAGTTTTTCGAGATTTCGTTCCTTGACCGCCCTCGGATAATAATCCGTGAAACAGTCGATCCCGATCACGTCATCGCCGTTGGCCAAGGCCAGGCTGGCGAGATGCGATCCGATAAATCCAGCCACTCCGGTAATCACTATCTTCATAGCGGTTTCTCTCTTGCTATCTCCCACCCCGGGCCACGACGCCCGACGAGGTCGGCATTCAGGGATCCGATTTTTACCTTCATCCTTATTTTGAGGGGTACCCGATATTCGTCATCTGAAACCCACAACGTCACCGTACTCTGCCCTTTTTCGAAGACACGGCCCTCCCATGTCGGGAGCGGTGTGCACAGGAACGCGGACCTAGCACCGCTCGCGAGCGTCACCACTTCACGGCCCTCGACTTTGATCTCGACGGGAAAATTCTTCCCATCGGCGTGTGAGTTGAGCTTCACCACTTCGCCTTCCGCAAGCGGCGCATTGCGGAGCGTAAAAATACACGCGATCGGGTCTTTGGCGTGTTCCAGAGTGACCGAAAGGGTACTATCGGAACGCGCGACGAGTCTGGTCTGATCGAACCAGGTTTCACGATACTTCCGGTATTTCCCCTCCCGGATGTTTTTCGAGAAGTAAATCGAATCGAGCGTTGATTTGCTGAAGATGGAAATGATGACATCCTGGACTTTGAAAAATCTCGAAAATCCCGGAGTCGTTTCCCCGACGACTTCCGCCCGATACGCAGGTGTTGATTCGAATTCACCCTGATCCGCGATCCGCATGGTGATCGTACCGGCGGTGATGCCCATCCACGCCACTTCGTAAATCAATTCCTCACCGTGAAGAAAAATCGGGTTCAAGGCGTCGAATGTCCGATCGGAACTGCCAGCGCCCGGGAGGAGCGCCAGCAGGAAAATGACTGCAAGGAACAACCGTGTTTGTGTCATCGAGCGATATCCCGAGAAGTCCCTGGAAAGTGACACATCATCATAAGCGGAAAGGCTTCATTTCTCAATGATGTTCTGGATTTCCCGGAATACGCGTTCCGGTGTGATCCGCAGCATGCAGCGATGATCGATCGGGCATTCTTTCTGGTGGCATGGCGCGCAGTCGAGTGGTTCGCTCAGCACCCGGTGCCGATCACCGTAAGGGCGGGTTCGTGATGCATCCGTTGGGCCGAATATTCCGATAACTGGTGTCTTGAGGGCAGCCGCCAGATGCAGAAGTCCGGAGTCATTCGCGACACAGACATCGCAGGCTTCGATGATCGCCGCCTGCGTCATCAGGTCGCAGGTTCCGGCAATGATACGGGCCGTATCGCCGGATTCTCGCCGAATGGCGTTCATGATCGGCAGTTCACCAGCCCCTCCCATGAGGAAAACCGTGGCGTTCAGATCTCTGGAAAGAATCCCGGAGAGTTTTCCGAACAAAACGGACGGCCATCGCTTTGCGGAGCCATAGGCCGCACCCGGGGCAAGCGCGATGCGGATCGGAGAAGCTCCGGAAATTTGATCACGGGCGCGGGCGCGATCCTCCTCCGACAGATCGACCGAAGGCAGGGGCGGCGGCGTGGACGAGGGGCCGAACACGGCGTCTACGATTGCGAGGTATTCTTCAACGAGATGCCGGGATCGGATGGACGGATCCAGACGCAGAGGGTGACTCAGGAACATCCCCCGGCGGTCGGTCGGCAGTCCTGTGCGAATCGGGATCCCGGCCAGGAAGGTCATCAATGCGGACTCGAAGGCAGTCTGAAGCAGAACGGCCCCTGCGGGACCTTCGGAACGGATCCGCGTCACGACCTGCGCCAGATCGATCACACGTCCAGGACCTCGCCGATGATCATATCGGATAATCTCATCGATTATCGGGCTGCGTGAGTACAGATCCGCAACCCATGGTTTAGCCACCAGGATCAGTTTTCGGTTCGGGCAGTGAGATCGGATAGCCCGCACCGCGGCAGATGACATAACTGCATCGCCGATCCAGTTTGGAATTCGAACAAGGATGGGTCCCGGAGGGAAATCGATCACGCTGTCCCCCTCCGAGGACGGGTTTTCCAGCGATTGTGAAACCAGAACCAATGCTGGGGGAATCGACGGATGGCATCTTCGACGATTTGGGCGTAATCGGAGACCATGGCGGACACATCGGCATCGAGATCACCGGTTGAGCGGGATTTGATACGATGACATTCAAGAATCCATTTTCCCGGACCATCCGGTACGGGGATAATACAGACGAGAGGACATTGTTTCTCGATGCTGATCATGACCGGACCGCGATGAAACGATGCGGACCGCCCCAGGAAGTCGATGAAGACGCCTTTGCTTCCCGCATTCTGATCGGCCAGCATCCCGACTGATCCCTTGCGGTTCAGCACATCATTGATCTTCGGGATCGAGCCCCCCTTGTAGATGGTCCCGATACCCGATTCTTCGTGGAGTTTTTCGAACATCCGATCGAGCCAAGGGTTTTTCAGGCTATTCATAACGGCAGAGAATGGCGCTGCATGTTGTGCGATGTACCAGCCGGCCAATTCCCAGTTGCCGAAATGTGCGGTGTAGAATACCAACCCTTTCCCTTCTGCAACGGCTGCCTCGATGACCTCGGGGGCATCACACCGGATCATATCGGCCACCCCCTTTGATCCGCGCGCCCTGAAACTCAGCCATTCCCCGAGGAACGTGCCGAAGCTGATGTAAACAGCCCGCGCAAGAGTTCGTCGTTCTGACGGGCTTTTTTCCGGGAAAGCGATCTCGAGATTGTGCATCAGAATACCGGATCGGATTTTCAGGCTGAAAGCCAGCGCTCCGAAAGCGCGTCCCAGGGCGACGCACCAATTGGACGGGAGGGCGCGGAAAAACACCAGCAATCCGCCTACGGCGTGTGCAATGATGAAATCGATCACCTAAGAAATTCCGATCCGTTTTCTCACAACCTGGAAAAATTCAGCTTGCCGGTCCATTTCGAGCCGGATCTCCAGAACCAGAATCGGAATATCATAATTGCCGAGGGTGTGCATCAATCGGATGTCATCCTTGGCCGTCGTGACGATCGCCTGTGCGCCAAGCGCCATCGCCTGCCGGATCGCCCGGTTGATCTCATCCCGATTGTATGCATGGTGATCCTTAAAAACCGCCTGATCGACAATTCGTGATCCGAGATTTTTGAGTTGTGAAATAAGGCCCGAGGGATTCGCGATGCCACAGAGGACCGCGACAGGTATCGAGCGGAGCGATTCGGGATCACGCATCGCATCGATCCGTGTGTCGAACAGCCCTGCGCAGGTATGTCGCGCACGGAAAACCGGCGTCACCGGTGTCATCTTCGCAAGCCAATCCTCGATCTCCTCAACGTGATCTGTTTCGTCCGAATGGGTCAGGACCACGATATGGGCTTGTTTCACTCGATCGAGCGGATCCCGCAGATAGCCCATCGGGAGCATTCTATCATGCTGAGGGGGGCGCCGGGCGTCGATCAGAAGAATATCGGCATCCCGCGCCAGAGCACGATGCTGGAACCCGTCGTCGAGAATGACCAGGTCGGCATCGAAGGCTTTTTGCGCCATCACGGCGCCGGGCCATCGTTTCCGTGAGACGATGACGGGGACATTCGCGAGTTTCCGCGCCATCAGCACGGGCTCGTCACCAAACTCTCTCCACGATCCATCCGTCGGCACACGTATTGGACTCGAGCCAGCGGAACCCTTGTATCCTCTGGAAACGATCGCTGGTTTTAGACCGATTCCGGAGAACAGCTCAGCCAGCAACATCGTCATAGGGGTTTTCCCCGCGCCGCCGGCCGTGAGATTCCCGATGCTGATGACGGGTAGCGGTGCGTAACGGATTGGCATCCAATGCAGGTCATACAAGCCGTTCCGGATGCGAATCACACGTTCATAGAGGTGGGCTGCCAGCGGGGCGAGGGGCCGCAGCAGTCCCATGGAATCCGGAATGACATCGGGCAATGTGGTGTCTGCAACCGCACCTTCCTCCCGTACTGCCTCGATCACCGCATCGACCGTGCGCATCGAAGCGCCCTGATTCTGCTGAACGACCTGACGAGCCCGTTCACCCAACTCCTCCGCCAGATCATCGTTCCGGATCAGCTCCATGATCGTCTCGGCAAACTGCTCTGCGGATCTCACAATACGAATCGCTCGGGAAGCGATCAGCAGATCGACAGCCTCCGAGAAATTTGCGACATTCGGGCCGGAGATGATGGGGCAGGAAAGGGATGCCGGTTCCAGCACGTTGTGGCCTCCGATCGGAACCAGACTGCCCCCGACGAACGCCATTTTCCCCATATGATAAGCATCGAGGAGATGACCCATCACATTGAGTAGAACAATATCGGCAACACCTGCGGACCGCCCTTGTGCCAACTCACCGGTGACTTCGATGTAGTTCACCCTGCGTTGATCGAAAAGGGCTCGAAGCTCATGGATCCGATCGAGATGTCTCGGGGCGATGATCATCCGCAACGACGGGCATGTCCTACGGGTGGATTCGAAGACATCCATCAGGATTTCCTCTTCTCCTGCATGCGTCGAGCCTGCCACCAGGATCGGTTCGCCGCCAAACCATCCCGCGCATTCCCGGATCATGGCAGCAAATGAATGGTTCATGTCGTAAGGCGGGATGTCGAATTTGATATTGCCCGTAACCCGGATTCGAGCCGGATCCGCGCCGATCAGCCGGATTCGATCCGCGTCGTCCCGTGTCTGCATGGCAAAAAGATCAATCCGAGCGAGAATGCGTCGAAAAAAGAACGAAAACATTCGGTACCGCGGATAGCTTCTTTTCGAAATACGGCCGTTGAGGAGTGCCACCTTGATACCACGGGAGCGGGTTTCGCAGATGAGATTGGGCCACAATTCCGTCTCGAGCAACAGCAGGAGGGATGGACGAAGGCTGTTGAGGAAACGCCGGACACATGATCGATAATCGAGCGGCACGAACAGGACGCCCCGGAGCTCAGGCAGTGTTCTGACCGCGATCTCATATCCCGCATCGGTCATGGTCGTCAGTACGATGGGAGTTGAGGGGTCCCGCAGTCGCAAGGCGCGGACTACCTGTCGCGCCAGCATGACCTCACCGACACTCGATGCATGCAGTACGATCAATCCGGAATCCTGTTTGATGTTGCGCAGTTTTCGGGGAATGACGCCGAGCCGTTGTGAGAAGTTCCGGAAATACTTTCGCTTGAGAATGATCTGGAGGAGAAACCACGGAATGATGATGGGGAGGGCCAGAACCAACAGAAAGGAGTAAAGCAGCAACATCTCGTCAATCCAATCGGCAGACGTGAAGAATTTCCCGGACTGCGCGCACTGCCGCTCCGGGTTCACCAAACAGACGACTCACCGACTTCAAATCATCGACCGTCCGCTGCTGGTAGGCGGTGTCATCAAGAAACAGAGCGGTTTCCTCGACAATCCGGGCCGGCGTACAGTCAGACTGAATGAGTTCCGGAACGACCTTCCGGCCGGCTGCGACGTTGACGATACCGATGAAATCGACTTCGATGAGCGATCGTGCGATCCAGTACGAGATCCAACTGGTTTTATAAGTGATGAGAAACGGGGTTAAACAGAGAGCAGTCTCGAGAGTCGCCGTACCGGAGGCTACCCACGCGAAATCGGCGGATTTCAGGACAATCGGAGACGGTTCATCGTGAATCCGGAAGAGCCCGGGGAATGCGGCGATATGTTGATAAATCGCCTCGGGAGGAATCGTTGAAGCCCTCAAAATAGACAGCTGGATATCCGGGCGATTTCGGATCAGGATCCGAGCAGCCTCGACGAATACCGGCAGCAATCGATCGAGTTCGTTCATGCGACTGCCGGGTAGAAGACAGATGTGGGTGCGATCGACACGATAACCCAGGGATTCGCGGCAGATTGCGCGATCCGGCGCTGCCAGGATGCGATCCAGGATGGGGTTCCCGACGAACGATACATCAACACCGCGTTGCGCATACCAGGCATATTCAAACGGAAACAGAACCAGCATCCGATCGACGAAATCCCGAATGATGGAAATCCGTCCGGATCGCCAGGCCCACAACTGAGGACTGACATAATAAATGATTCGATGGCCTCGTTTTTTCAGGCGGGGAGCAAGCCTGAGATTGAAATCCGGATAATCGATCAGGATGACAGCTGCCGGAGTCAGTTCGTCCGCGGTGTTCGTGATGGAGCGCATGATGGCGTATAAGGCGCGGAGTTTTCCGATGACTTCTGTGAATCCGGTGACCCCGAGATCTCTGACGTGGTGGATCAATTCGACACCCGCGGCCGTCATGGCGTCACCTCCGACACCGACGAGACGGGCAGATGGAATCCGATCGTAAATTTCACGCGCCAGCTCACTGCCCAGAAGATCTCCTGATGCTTCGCCGGATACGATCATGAAGGTTGTCGGAATCGGACTCATGGACTGTGTGTCGCCTCCAATCAGTTTCAAGGCGTTCAAACGATATCATGCATTGAGTTCTGTCGCCAGTCATGGGACGTGGCCCTGCATCTCGGATTTCCGATGCGTGTTCTGCCGAGGGATTTCATAAAATCACAATCGGCTGATTGCGTACTTCGCTCTTTCGCTGTAAAATAATCGCATCACTATGGAAGACCAGAGGAAAACGCCATGAAGTCAAACTTTTTAAGAAGAAAGCGGAGTCTTGTGGATCGTGAGATCCAGATCGGGTTTGCGTGGGTAGTATTCGGATATCTGATGTTCTATACGCTGTTTCTGATTCTGATGCTGGGAGTTCCGATCTGGTGGATCTACGATCAGACGGAGGGACCTCAGACGGACAAACTGGCTGCAATTGGTACATTTTTGATTGAGGATCAGCGTTTCTGGATTCTGCTGGTTATCTTTATCATCATGGTCACGATCCACTCCGTCTTCGTGACTCGAAAATTCGCTGGTCCGATTTTTGTCTTTCGGCGTGCCCTCAAACGAGCCCAGGCCGGGGAACTCACACGCATTCATCTCCGCCAGGAAGATTACTTTCATGATCTGAAGGATCTGCTCAACGA
>CAYYMM010000128.1:0-11841 GCA_964472395.1 uncultured bacterium
TTCAATCGGGCTGCGAGACGGCCGGCAATATCGCGACCCAGAGAAGTAGCGCCGAGCAGGACATAGTCACTCTGCGTCTCCCGGGCGATATCAGCCAGGGCTCCGGCATATCCTTCGCTGCTGAAGCGAGAAAGATGTGCTCCGGTCATAACTCGGATCGAGGTTAAACCGTATCGCGCCAGATCTGCAGCGCATGCGCTGTCTCCGATCAATACGCCGATCACGTCGCTCCTCGTGGACTGTGACAGTGTCCGGGCTGCGCCGATACACTCAAGTGTCGATTTACGGATCGAGCCGTTGCGTGTTTCCGCCCATATAACTATTGATGTCATACCCAGTCTCCTTCAATTCCTTTCAAATCAATTTCGCTTCGTCGGAAAGCCATTTGAGACTTTGCGCAACGAGATGATCCGTATCACCCGAGATCATTTTGCCTTGAGCGCGTGGGGGCGGCGCTTCCAGTGAAACGATCCGCGATGCAGGTGCAATCGACGCGAATCCGAGTTCTGCGGATGACATCATCTTGAGTTCCTTTGATTTGGATTTGCGGATAGCGATCAGTGTCGGGTAACGGGGTTCATTCAATCCTTTTTGACAGGATACAACCGCCGGCAGGGGAGAGGTGATTTCGAATGTCGCACCTTCCACCTCTCGATTAACGGTGATCTGTGAACCGTTCAAGGTAATCCTGGCTGCATTCATGATATGGGGCATATCGAGATACTCACCGAGAATGGCGGCCAGGGCGTCTTCCTGCATGTCGATCCACTCTCGCCCACAGAGAATCATAGCGGGATTCACAGTTCGGATCGCGGCAGCAAGGATCTTTCCCTGTGTGACGATATCCGCATCGACAGCCTCAGAATTCGTAACCAGAATGCCTCTGGTCGCTCCCATTGCCAGTGCTGTTCGCATCGCCGGTTCACTCGATTCCGGCCCGATGGCGATACAGATCACTTCGCCCCCGGAGGATTCCGTGATTTTAAGCGCTTCCTCTAAGGCAAACTCATCATAGGGGTTTAAGATGAAGTTGATACCATCGTTGATGATTTGCCTGGCATTTGCGATATCCGGAACAATGCGTGCTTCGGTGTCCGGAGTTTGTTTGATTACGACTGCGATATCCACTGAAAATTCCTCCTTTCGGAACCATTCACACCAGAAACGATTCCGGTTGTCGATTACTTCATTCGATGCGCGGCCGCGTCGGAGCAGACCTGCTCAATAAAACCATACTGAGCATCGATATCCCCGATCAAGTCAGGTATTGCCTCATCCAGGCGTGCGTTGATGCCGATCGCGTCATCGCACTGGCTCCATAGAGCGGATTGAATGGCTGAAACGATGGCTGTGCGAAGGCGTGTTTCGCGTTTTTTCCATAGTATTCCGGTGCGATGAAGACGATCATAGGTCCTTTGAACGGCATCGTAGAGTCGATCGATTCCCATCTGGTTTTCAGCGGAGGTTTGAAGGATCGGCGGGCGGGTTTCCGGGTCGTGCATTCCTCCGAGTTCCAATGTGAATTCGATCGATTGAGCTACAGCATCAGCGCCTTCCCGATCCGCCTTGTTCACTACAAACAGATCGGCGATCTCGATGATTCCTGCTTTCAAGGCCTGAATGACATCCCCCATTCCCGGCTGAAGCACCAGAACGACCAGGTCAGAATGATGAAGCACATCGAGTTCAGCCTGACCGACACCGACGGTCTCGATGATGATCCAATCCATGCCGAACGCATCGAGAATCTCAGCCACATATGGTGTGGCTGGAGCCAGTCCTCCGTGACCGTCGCGCGATGCGAGTGACCGGATGAAGACATCATTGTCTCCGGTGAGGTGCTGCATCCGGATGCGGTCTCCCAAGAACGCCCCCCCCGTGAAGGGACTGCTGGGGTCGACCGCCACAACACCGACACGATGACCCTTAATCCGAGCCATATGGGTCAACGCCGACGTAACGGTGCTCTTGCCGACACCGGGTGGTCCCGTGATGCCGATTCGCATGCTACCTTGAAGCAATGGACCGATTTTGCGTCGGATAGCCGGAATGGATTGGGAGTCATTTTCAACCAGCGACATCAGACGGGCGCACGCCCTTCGATCATGATTCAGGAAGGCATCCCACAACTCCGGAGTGAGTCTGCGAGTAAAGCTCATCGACTCGAAGATTCCGGAATCAATCCCTGTAAACCTGTGCGGGTGTTCCACTTAGCACGCGAGTGGCCGCATCCTTCAATGCCCGCATCTCATCACCACCTGGATAGGTCAGAATCGGGGCGATCCATCCAACGCGGTCCTTGATCCATTGCAGGATCCGTTTGTCCTTGATGATTCCGCCGGTCAATACGATCGCATCGACTTTCCCTTTGAAATATGCGAGCAATGAACAGATTTCCTTTGAAATCTGATAGGTCATCGCCTCGATGCATTCCGATATATACTCTTTCGAAAGACCGGGTTTGATGTTTTCAAGTTCAGCCGCAGTGCATTCCTCACCATTAAGATATTTTTCGAGTGCGTACAAATCCGATGTGCCGGTGTAGGCAACCAGACCGCCCCGGCCTTTGATTTTGAGTTTGAGATCCGCTGGTGTGAACTTATTCGTTAGAATGAGACGCATCCACCCCCCCGCCGGGACACCGCCGGATCGTTGTGGAGTGAACGGGCCTTCGCCATCGAGAGCATTGTTCACATCGACGACACGACCATGATGATGCGCGCCGACCGAAATGCCTCCTCCCCCGTGCATGACAATAAGATCGCACTCCTCATAAGCTTTTTTTAGTTCTCTCGCGGCCAGTCGAGCCACACGTTTTTGATTCAGAGCGTGGAAAATCGACACGCGAGGATTGTCCGGCATCCCAGAAAACCGTGCAATGGAATCCATTTCGTCAACTACGACCGGATCGGCGATGAAAGCGGGAATGCCGAGTTTTGCTGCGATCGAATAAGCGATCATTCCGCCGAGATTCGACGGATGGTCACCGTATTTGCCATCTTTCAGGACCTTGAGAATTTCCTCGTTAACCTGAAACGTGCCGCTCGGAACCGGTTTCAACAGACCGCCACGGCCTATGATTGCGTCGAGCGTTTCAGCATGGACGTTGGCTTCTGTTAGAACCTTGCGAACCAGCTCGGAACGGAATTCGAACTGAGAGGATACCGGCAGTGCTTCAAATGCAACGAGATCCTTCGGGGAATAGCGAACTGTCTTGTGGAAAACTTCAGTCTCTCCTTCAAAATAACTGATCTCATCACTCGTCGAACCTGGGTTGATCACAAGAATTCTATAGTCTTTCGTCGTCATGCTTGCGCTCCTTGAAGAATGTTTTCCGGTTGCTTGATACTGGGTTAATTCACCAATCGGAACAAACACTTATAGCATGAGATTAGCGTGAGGGGCAACAGGCGGCTCGTCAGAATTGATAGGTGATACCGATGACGGCGTAGTGGATCAGAGCGAATGTGTAGAGGGTGTCGTTGTCTGCGCCACCTTCCAGAACTCGATACCCCAGAAAACCGGATAAAGACGGTAGGAAACGTATGCTCATCGCGGTCAAAACATCCTCGGCACGTCCCTGCGGTCCCGCGAGTGCATCACCATCGATCAGCAGCATGAGACGGTCCGAGGGACGCCATTCGAATCGGAAACTGAGCAGCGGAACAAAACCGGTGTTCTTGCTCGTTTCCGTCGCCGTATCCGATTCGATCCGGATTTCGGCATCTCTGATCTTTCCGCTCATCCCCAATGCAAGACAGGTTGCTTCTGTCTGAACAAGATTGAATCGCCAGGTGAGTCTGTAAGAATCGAAGCGATACGTCGATTCGAGACGAGTGCCGGCGGGAAAGGTAGTATCTTCAAATCGGATATCGCGATCGGCATAGCCATCGCCCGAAACAGACAGTGGTGCCGCTAGTACGCTCAGCGTCTGACGTTCGGTCATCATCCAATTGATGCGGATTCTGCCGGTCCATGTGGTATCCGAAGAGAGATCTTCCGTTAGGGAGAAACGGGTCCCATCCTCGGCGGGGATTTGGATGGTATTGAGTCCGGTGAAGGCTGCTCCTGTTTCGAGATCCAAGGACCATTTTGCGTGACATGGAACCGTAAGGATGAGGAGTATCAAACCGAAAGCGGTAAAAATCAGGTGATTCATTGCTGTTTCCTCGGGTCGGTGTCCCGAATGATCAGGCTGACGGTATGCTGGTTGAATCCTTTGAACCCTTCACGACGCTGAATCAACTCGAGATGACTGCCGACAGCGCCGTCCAATCGAAACTTTTCAGCTTGAGCGATATCGATCCGATTGTCTGCAAGCAATCGATCGAGTCGGGATTCGGTGACCGACCATCGTTCACCTTTTGTAAAGGCCTGCGTCAGATATGAAAAGGTGCTGAAGGGTGGCATGACTCCGACACCCCGCTGATTGAAATGTGCCAGGGCTTCATCAAACACGACGTGGGCGGCGACATGATGCAGGCCGGCTTCGAGGAGACTTTCACCATGCAGTTCGCACCAGAGTCCGACAGTTCCGAGGGTCGGTTTGTCATCCAGATCCGCAGATTTGAAATCCAGGTCGATCTCATGGGGATCCAAGTCGACATCGAGAAACAGAGTAAATCCAGCGGTCCGGTTCTCCATGACTTGTGCTCCCCAACCGGCTTCCGCTCCTGCATGATACCGCTCGCGCCGGTTGAACCCGAGTGTCTCGAAAATCCGGATAAGGGTAGTGAAGTGTCTGCGGCTGCTCCGGAAGGTGTGATGATCGTGATTCGCCCAGCCGGCGCCGATTCTATCCTGTCTGGCTTTCTGAAACTGCCCCGCTGCATTTCGACTCTGCCAGTACGCCCGTTCTGCCTCGAACACCGCATGGGCCGCACGATCTGGACCGAGTTCGGAAACCAGTGTGCCGGCTAACTCCAGGGACTGCTGTACCAACTGATCTGATTGCCCGTGACGGGGTCGTGATTTCCATCGATCCACCGCATTGAGGTAGCTCAACTGCTCGTGTTCTGAGAGTGTTTCCGGTATGGCGACGCGATGACTCCGGCGTTCGACGATCCAGAAATCCGCACCCGGGGCATCCTGAACCAGACACCGCCGATAGCTGCTGCCGGGAGATCCGTCGACACGTCGTGAAATGCCATGGACCATCAGGTAATCCGCAATTCTTTCAACTCGCATCGCAACACCGCCGATCGCGGTTTTTCCCGCATTGTCCAGGTGGATTCGTGGGAGCAGTGCATCGGGATGTCCCCATATCGAACACCCAGAAATTTCGCCTTCGATATCGAATCCGAGTGTTCTGAGGTCCGATGACACCTGATCGGAAGCGTGAAGGGTGATATGGTCCAACCAGTCAAGAAGCCGTGTATTCGTGGTCTCATGGAGCATCGCATTGACGCGCGCGATTTCTGGGTTGATGGCCTTCATCGCCTGGAGTTGGTCGAGCATGAAGAATTCGGCATCCGGATGTCGATCCCATTGAAATTCATGTGCTTTCACGGCAATACCCTCCGATCGTGCGATGTCGTTTCTTTCGATCGATACCATTCTAGGGATTTTCACCGGACTTGACAATCCGCTTACCGCCACACCGATCGCTTGTAGGGAGCGCCGGATCTTCGTAAAATGCCTAGGTGCGATCTCAGCCTCCGGAAAGGAAGGTCGATCATGATCAATGCATTGCTGAAGGTTCCAGTTCCGAACAATGAACCGATCAAAACGTATGCGCCGGGGACAACCGAGCGTAAACAACTGCAGGATCAACTGGACCTGTTTCTGAAATCGGACATTGAGATCCCTCTGATCATCGGCGGGAAAGAAGTCCGGACGGGTAATCTGGGCAAATGCGTTTGTCCGCACGATCATCAGCATGTCCTGGGTCGGTTCCATGGGGCGGGACAACGCGAAGTCGATCTTGCGATCAGGGCCAGCGCAGATGCGTGGCCACAGTGGTCGTCAATGAACTGGGCGGCGCGCGCGAGCATCTTTCTGAAGGCCGCTGAACTTCTTGCGACGCGATATCGTGCCATCATCAACGCCGCAACGATGCTTAACATATCCAAGAACGTCTATCAGGCTGAAATCGATGCTGCATGCGAACTTATAGACTTTTTACGATACAACGTATTCTTCAAAACCGAGATCTACTCGGAACAACCCGGAGTCACCCCGGGATGCTGGAACTTTTGCGAATACCGCCCGCTCGAAGGGTTCATTTTTGCCGTTTCTCCATTCAATTTCACATCAGTTGCCGCGAATCTCTCGACAAGCGCGGCAATCATGGGCAATGTCGTAATCTGGAAACCAGCATCGCTGGCTGTCTATGCCGGGTACTTCGTCATGAAACTGCTCATGGAAGCGGGTTTGCCTCCCGGTGTCATTAACTTCGTTCCTGGATCGGGAGCGGTTGTCGGGAATCCAATCATGTCTAATCGTAACCTGGCGGGAGTGCATTTCACCGGCAGCACGGCGACTTTCCAGAATATGTGGCGAACGATCGGCGAGAACATCGCGGGATATCGAACGTATCCCCGGATTGTCGGTGAAACCGGCGGGAAGGATTTTGTGTTCGTGCATGCTTCGGCCGACCCCGCCGAGGTCGCCACGGCACTGGCCCGTGGTGCATTCGAATACCAGGGTCAGAAGTGCTCGGCTGCATCGAGGGCCTACATCCCTGATAGTCTATGGCCTCAGATTCGTTCCGTGTTGCTTGATCAGGTCGCTTCCTTTCGCATGGGGGATGTCTGCCAGTTCGGGAATTTCATCAACGCCGTTATCGACGCCGGGGCGTTCACGTCCATCTCCAGTTACATCGGCTATGCGAAGAAGTCGAGTGACGCAGAAATTCTGATCGGTGGTGGTACGGATGATCGAAAGGGATATTTCATCGAGCCTACGGTGGTCTTGACCACAGATCCCAAATTCAAATTAATGCAGGAAGAAATCTTCGGTCCAGTGCTTACGATTTTCATCTACAAAGACGCAGACTTCTGTAAAACACTCGAGTTGTGCGATGAAACCTCTCCCTATGGTCTTACCGGCTCGATCTTCGCGCGCGACCGTGCCGCAATCATGGCCGCATACAAAGCATTACGTTACAGCGCGGGCAATTTTTACGTCAACGACAAACCAACCGGAGCGGTTGTCGGTAAGCAGCCGTTCGGAGGCGGAAGAACCTCCGGGACCAACGAAAAGGCCGGCAGCAAATCGAATCTCTTACGATGGGTCAATATCCGGACCGTCAAGGAAAACTTCTGTCCACCTCATGATTATCGTTACCCATTTCTCGTGGAAGATTGATGGGTGATCAACGAACGAGAGGAGTAGCTATGCGTATCAAAGTCAACGCAAAGGCATGCACCGGCTGCAGATTGTGCCGACAAGTGTGCACAATGGAAAAGTTCGGCGAGGTCAATCCGAAGAAGGCCCGGTTGCGTATTGAAGCAGCCTTCCCTGATCCGGGAACGTATCGGCCGCGGGTGTGTACTCAGTGCGGCACTTGTGCCCGTGCCTGTCCATCCGACGCAATCATCCGGGATGATTCCGGTGTGTATCGTGTTGATTCTGAGCGATGCACGCTGTGTGGCGCTTGCGTCGAGGCTTGTCCGCTCAGCGTCATGATGCGATGGGAAGACGGTGTTCCCTTTAAATGTGATTACTGCTGGCGATGTACCGAAACGTGCAACACTGGCGCGATCACCCGCGTGGATTGAGGAGACCGTACCATGATTGATGGATTTGGCGGGAATTCGATTCGTATCAACCTGAAATCAAAGAATGTTCAGAGGATTCCGCTGGACGCCCGTTTCGCCCGTGAATGGCTGGGCGGTCGCGGATTCATTTCGAAAATCCTATATGATGAAGTGCCTCGATCAGCCGATCCTCTCGGCCCGGAAAACAAACTAATCGTCACTCCGGGAGTGCTCTCGGGCCACCTTGCCCCGACAGGCAGTAAATGCTGCTTCGGCGCGATCAGTCCGCTATCCAATGGACACGGTGATTCGACGGTCGGCGGGCATTTCGGACCGGAACTTAAATTTGCCGGCTATGATCTCCTCATTCTGGAGGAAATCGCGGACAGCCCGGTATACATTTTCATTGAGGATGATCGGGTTGAAATTCGCGATGCGACGAAATACTGGGGTCTCGGGTCGATTGATGCCGAAAAACGGTTCAAGGAAGATCTCGGCGAGGATTTCGAAATCGCAATCATCGGGCCGGCTGGTGAGAATCTTGTCAAGTATGCCTGTATTTCACATGATTACGGTCGCCAGGCGGGGCGATGCGGTATTGGCGCGGTGATGGGCTCAAAACGCGTGAAGGCCATCGCCGTTCGCGGAACGCGATCTCTGCCGACATACAATGTCAAAGGCATCTTGGACTTCACATCGGCCATCATCAAACGCACCGCGGTTCATCCGAATATGGCCCCATGGCAAAAATACGGCACGGCGATGTTTGTCGGGTGGGCCAACGAACATGGTGTCTATCCGACTCATAATTTCCAGACCACGTTTTTCGACCGCTACGCCGGGATCGACGGACAACCACTCGTCGATAAACTGCTCGTCTCGAACAAAGCCTGTTTCGGCTGCTGGATGAATTGCGGCAAATACTCGAAGGTGCAACTCCCGGGCAAACCCACTGTTTTCGTGGAAGGTCCCGAATACGAAACCGGCGCGCTCTGCGGGGGGAACTGCGGCTTCGATCGGATCGAGGATGTCGCGTACAATAACTGGGTGTGTGACAACACTGGCATCGACTCGATGAGTGGAGGCGGGATCGTCGCCTTCGGGATGGAATGTTATGAGAAGGGGTTGATCACCCGCGAACAACTCGAAGGTCATGAGTTGCGGTGGGGGAGTGTGGATGATTTCGAGCACTTCGTCGATATGATCATATATCGAAGAGGGATCGGGGATTGGTTTGCAGACGGCGTGGTGACGGCTGCGAACAGGATCGGACAGGGGGCCGAGCATTTTGCGGTGCAGGTCAAAGGACAGGGAATGAGTGGGTACGACGGGCGTGGCGCTCCGGCGATGCTCCTGTCCTACATGACGGCCGATATCGGCGCGCATCATAACCGCGCATGGACCATCACGATGGATGAAGATCTCGGGAAAAACGTCATCCGCGGTAAGGCCAAAGTCGTCGTCTATCTCCAGCATATCCGCCCGTTCTTCGATACCGCTTCCTGTTGCCGGTTGTTCTGGGGCGAGGTCGATGTGACTGCGGAAGAACACATCGACGCGATCCGTCTGGTAACCGGATGGTCTGATTACACGCTCGAAGAGGCGATGCGGCTGTCCGACAGGATCTGGAACCTCAATCGCGCCCATTATCTCGAACGTAATGGCGGCCCGGGTCGCAAATTCGATTATCCGAACGCGCGTTTCTACGAGGAAGCAATACCCACCGGTCCCTCCAAAGGTTCAAAACTGACACTCGATGATCTCAATATCATGCTGGACGAATACTATGAGGCTCGTGGATGGGGAAAGAACGGCAATCCCTCCCGCGAGGTTCTCGCAGATCTCGATCTTCATGATGTCATCGCCAATCTGGACACTATCGGCATGCTGGCTGAGTTGACCGCGCCGCTTCCGCAAGTCCGCGGAGAGCGATACAAACCGAAGGCATTCTGAGATGATCCTGTATCTGAAGGCCGGCGGGATGTTGCGTGAGTATCTTCAACCGGACGTCGATGCGTTCACCCGACGGGTCGAGTGCACGGAAGGGATGTCATTGCGCGATATTCTCCTGTCGATCGGCATCCGTCCCGTTCATGTCGCGATGGCATTCTCCGGCGACCGTTTAATCCCGCTCTCCCACGTGCCGTCCGATGGCGAAACCATCACACTCAGACCTCCGGTGCAGGGCGGTTGATGCCGGATCGGTACGCGCGCCAGTCGAGTTTGCCCGGTATCGGCCCCGCCGGCCAGCGCGCTCTGGAGCAATCGCACATCTTCGTTGCCGGTACCGGCGGGCTGGGATCCCCTGTCCTGATGTATCTCGCATGCGCAGGCATCGGACGGATTACATTCGTTGATCGGGATGTCGTCGAGATCACCAATATGAACCGGCAGATTCTTTTTGATTCGACCGATATCGGATCCCGCAAGACCGATGTCGCCTGTCGCAGACTTTCCGCCATCAATCCGGATATCCATCTCACCCCCCTCGACACCCCGTTGAATGAACAGATGATCACGGAATCCGATTTCCCGATCGATCTCGTCATCGATTGCCTCGACAACGACCCATCGCGACGGATGCTCGCGAGAGCGTGCCATGCGAGGGGTATTCCCATGGTTCACGGTGCATTGGCCGGATATGAGGCGACACTGGCCGTGTTCCAGAGTCGAACCGGACCCTGTTATGCGTGCGTTTACCCGGATCCTCCCGTGGATGCCATTTCGCCTCCGGTCCTGGGCGGAATCGCCGGAACGGTGGGCTCCATGATGGCAGTTGAAGCCATCCGAGTGATACTCGACGTTGGACCGGACCGATCCGGGTCACTTCTTCTGATGGATTTTGAACGGGGGACATTCGATCGCGTTTACGCAACGAGGATCACGGAATGTCCGATTTGCGGAATCGGATCAGGGAGTCCGAAGATATGATTCGAAAATGATGCGTGCCGTCACAAGGATCCCATAATCCCAAGGATCCTCGTGCAACCAGTAGTAATCCGCACCGGTTTCCACATCGTACTCGAGCCAAGATATCCCCGTCTTTCCAGCGAATCTGAAGCGCACGAGACCATGGTCGGAGTCATCCTCGTCCAGTCCCCCGGCTCCTTCGGATGCGCCGTGATACGGATTGAATCTGATCCCGACTTCGGTCGATGCCATGGCATCGAATGGGAGCGGTCGTCGGTGGATATAGGTCGGGCCGAACAGGATTCCATTCAGGACCTGTGAATACTCGACAGCGAGTTGATACCGGTTGACGGCCTGATCCTGCAAAACATGGTCGATACTTCCAACTGTCCGTCCTCCGAACCGATCATCCGTACGATAATAGACTTCCTGCTCGATGTAATAACGGGTTTGCGCCGGTTGATACTCCCACCTTAAAAAAGGTCGGACTGCGCTCTGCAGGCCATCGCTCCAGAAAACACCGAATCGCGTGCCGACGTCGACCTGTTTGGAGATCTCGGTCAGAAGGGTCGCCGCAAATGACTTGTTCTGGTCCAGATTGCTGAATGTCTCAGTGACGGTATCGTTTTCATCACTTTCGGAATCGAATTGGAAGAACAGATTGATCCGACGTTCGATCGCTGGAATGGGAATTCGAGTGCGGATTGGCACTTTGAACGTGAATTCGTCCTGTTTCCAATAACCCGGCTGAAGGCCGACCTTGATCTGAACGATCCGCTCCCGATCTTCAATTCGCGGTTCTCCGAATGCCCGATCGGCTGCATCGATCGCGTCCGCGATTCCGCGGCTGACGGATTGCTGCTGCTGTGTCGCATCCCGGATGATCCGTGCTGGAGCGATACACGCGGACAGCGCGAACATAGCGACACTAACCAATATAAGGAGCCTCAGGAAATCCATGGATTACAGACTCGACAACGATCTTCGTCCGAATCGGACTACGAACAGCAGTAAGCCGAACACCAGCAGCATCATGCCTGTTCCGACTCCTCCCATCGCAGGCACCGGTTGAGGCGTTGCGGTCGGAGTGAAAGAGGAAGAACCAGTGGGGGTCCGAGTCGGGGTGGCAGTCGCGACGCTGGGGGTCGGTGTCCGTGTCGGAGTTCGGGTCGGCGTTGCTGTCGAGACAGTCGGTGTCGGTGTGGAGGTTCGGGTCGGTGTGCGAGTGGGT
>CAYYMM010000129.1:0-11745 GCA_964472395.1 uncultured bacterium
CACTCTGCCATCCACGCCTTCATAACGCCCGCAGATCAGGATGAAACGCTGATGCTTTTTCACGAGATCCGAAGCGAGTGCCTGCGAGAAGCGTACCCCCTGGGGACTCAGAAGAATGCGTACGGCGTTCGCTGGATCGAGCGCATCGAGACACTCAAAGACCGGCTCGGGTTTCATGACCATACCCGGACCTCCACCATAAGCAGCATCATCGACGCTTCGATGTTTGTCCCGCGCGAAGTCACGCAGGTTATGACTCTGTAACCTGATGAGACCGGATTGGAGTGCTTTGCCGATGATTCCGACACCAAGTGGTCCCGGAAAAACCTCGGGGAATATCGTGATCACATCAAACTGCATCTCGAATGTCGCTGTCGAGTAATCCATCGGGAGGATCGATAATGAGTTGTCTTCGATTCAAATCAACATGCCTGATCGTGTCGCGAACTGCCGGGATCAGGGCCTCTGTGCCGTCATCACGTCGTACGCTATACACATCATGCGGACCGATGTCCCAGATCGATTCGACTGTGCCGATCGCCGTACCTGCAACCGTCATTACTTTCATCCCGATGATCTCGTGCTGAAAATACTCGTCGGGATCGAGTTTTCGGGCAGATGATTCAGGGATACACAGATACGCGCCTGTCAGAGCCGCGGCGGCTTCTCGTGTCTCTATCGTCTCGAATCGAAGATAACAGGAATCACCCGAAACACGCTTCTGCGTGATCCGGAGGGTTCCAAGGATACGAGCAGAACGCACAATGGTCACGGAGTCCACATCAGTCAACCGATCCGGGTCGTCACTCGTTATCGAGACACGCATCCATCCTGCAACCCCGAAGGGTTTGTGCAATCGGGCAATTTCAATCAGGGAATCCGGAATACGTGAATCAGACATTCTCACCAGAACCGGTCTCGATGATCTCAAGCAACACCCGTTTATCCTTCTTCATCGCGGCGGCATTGATAATCGTTCGTAAGGCTTTTGCCGTCCGGCCCTGGCGGCCTATGATCTTCCCCAGATCCTCGGGATGGACCTTCAATTCGAGAATTGTTGTCTGGTGTCCTGCGATCTCGTTGATCTGAATCTCCTCGGGGTGCTCCAGGAGTTCCTGAGCGATATAGTGCACAAGATCTTTCATCGATTGAACCTGAAAAAGAAATCGACGGTCAGGGCGTTATGATGCCGGGGCTGATTTCAGCGCTTTTTTTACGATCGATTCGACCTTTTCAGTCGGTTTTGCGCCTTTTTTCAGCCAGGATTCCAGTTTGGCATTGTCAACGGTGATTTTCGGGGGATTTTCGTGCGGGTTGTAGGTACCGAGCAGGTCAATGACACTGCCATCGCGCGCGGACCGGGATTCAGACACGATCACGCGATAATATGCATTCTTTTTTGATCCCATTCTTTTCAGTTTAATCTTCAGAGCCATTCGTTCCTCCTTCAATATGTGAACGTTTTATCGATCCTTCCATCATCGTCCCATTGATTTATTGCGGCCGAACAATTTGCCGAGTTTTCCTGCCTTTTTGAAATTCTTCATCATATGCCTGGTTTGCTCGAACTCCTTTAGCAAACGATTGACATCCACCAGTGTCGTGCCACTCCCAGCAGCAATCCGTCTCCGTCGACTCGTACTGATGATCCGATAATTGTCACGCTCATCAGGGGTCATCGAGTTGATGATCGCTTCCACACGCTTCAATTCTTTTTCTGAGGGGACCGCTCCCTCCATCTTCGTCAGATTGCCCATGCCCGGAATCATCTGGAGGAGGCTTTCGAGAGAGCCGAGTTTTCGGATCTGCATAAGCTGCTCCTTGAAATCGTTCAATGTGAACGAATTGTCGAGAAGCTTGTCCTGCATGGCCCGACGTTGCTCATCCGAAAAAGCGGATTCGGCCTTTTCTATCAATGTCAGAACATCTCCCATGCCCAGAATCCGAGACGCCATCCGCGATGGATGAAACGGTTCCAGCGGATCCAGTTTTTCCCCCATACCGATCAACTTGATCGGCTTCCCGGTCACTGATCGGATCGATAGCGCAGCTCCGCCACGGGCGTCACCATCCATCTTGGTCAGAATCACACCAGTGATGTCCAGGTCACGATTGAAGGATTCCGCAATATTGACCGCATCCTGACCGGTCATCGCATCAGCCACAAGCAGTATCTCCGCCGGCTTGACGCTCGATTTGATCTGCTGGAGTTCCTCCATCAGGGCCTGGTCGATATGCAGCCGCCCGGCTGTGTCCAGGATGACCGTGTCAAAATTATTCATTCTGGCATGCTCTATTCCCTGAGAACAAATATCAACCGGATCATAATCCTGTCCAGGCGCAAATACCTCGACCTGGATCTGTTGTCCCAGGGTCTTGAGTTGGTCGATGGCGGCGGGTCGATAGATATCCGCTGCTACCAGAAGCGTCTTGCGATTGTCTTTTCGGATGGTCTTCGCGAGTTTCGCGCAGGAGGTTGTCTTGCCGGAACCCTGAAGTCCCACCAGCATGTATGCGGTCGGAGGCGACGGTGCACGGCTCAACGCCGAATACTGACTCCCCATGAGCTGGATCAATTCATCGTGAACGATCTTGATAACCATCTGCCCCGGAGTCAGACTTCGCATCACATCCTGACCGATCGCCCGCGCCTGAACCTGGTTGATGAATTTCTTGACGACACGGAAGTTGACATCCGCTTCGAGCAGTGCCATCCGGACTTCCCGCATTGCGTCCTGGATATTATTTTCCGTCAGTTTCGCCTGGCCCTTGAGTTTCTTGAAAACCGCCTGGAGCCGGTCGGATAGATTCTCAAACATGTGACATGACCCTCAAAAAGACACACACGCGAAACGCGACATTAAGAAAATGCGCGGGGGTTGTCAAGACCGACTGCTTCACGTGTTACTTCGCTCGACGTTGTCTCCGCATCTCGCGCATTTCGAATAACCGCTTCGCGCTCGATGTCAATCCATACGGCAGCTCTTTCGATTTCATGACTTCCTTCAAATCATTGTCATTCAGAGAATTGATGATCCGTAAAGAAATCGCCAGAGGCGTTTTCGGATTGAGGGCGAGATCCTTTCGGATTGTCGGGAGGCTGCCCCATTCCCGGCTGTTATAAATTTCCCTCAGCACATCCTCACAGACCGATCGGTTCTGCGCAATTAACTGGACCTCAAATTCGGACATCTTCGGACTCGTCACAACCGCAACTGCCACCTTCTTGTTCGGATCTCTCACCAATATCATTCGCTCCTGCTTCGTACCCATGGTCGCCATCACCAGTTTATCGGCTGCCGACAACTTACTCAGGCGAATCCTTGTATCCTCGATTTTATCTTCATCCTGAGTCTCATCCGGCCGACCATCCTCGTCATCTTCATCCAGATCTTCCGTGATGACATCGTCGAACTCATCCGATACTTCCAGATCATCCCAGCCTGCAAGATGTGAATCCTTCTTCGTGGCCTTCTCTTCGGCCTCCACATCGATCAGATCCACTCCGTAAAAATCCTCGGATGATGCCTCGAGCCCCGATGCTTCGACATCGGGAGCAAGTCCTTCGGTCATCTCATCGATGTCCCAGCCTGCCAGATTGGACAACCCAGCTTTCTTTTCCTCATGTTGAGTCGCCGGTTTCGCTTTCTCGGTTCTGGGGACGGTCGGTGCTGCTGGTGCACTCACCCGAGCTTCCTCAGCCATTTCCTTTTCGAGTAACTCGATTTCGGCTTTCGTCAATTCGATATCCGCAATTCCAGAATCGAGAACCGGTTCGGCGACCAACTGCTGTTGCGGCGGTGCTTCAACCGATTCAGCCACTGGAGGCGGCACGACTTCGGCGGGACTCGGCTTGACCGTAAATTTCGCCCATGTATCTTTGAATTCGATCAGGGAATATTGAATTGCTCGGGGTAGATTGGGATTGGCGAGCAATGTATCGAGGATTTCGGGACAAGTCTGCATGCGATGCTTGTTTTCACTCAGGAGTGCCAGAACGGGAACCGGCGCGGTTCCGGCAACCGAGACAAGAGTCTTATCGCTGACTGCTTTGTTCAGAATGATTCCGGTTAGGATTTCATCATCATTCTGGTGTAGGCGCGCGATGAATTCGAGCAGTGCCGAGGAAGACTTGTGGTCGCGTGCCGCCTGGACAAGCACAGCCCGCGGCAATGTCGGCAGGTTTTCTTCCAACGCGGCGATGATGCCGGAATCCGGATCTGAACACAGGATTGAGACTGCTTCGATCAAATCCGCGTTATCGAGCGGTAACATCCCCTCCGCAATCGCCATACGAAGGCCGCGTGGCGCTGATCCCGTTCTTAATCGTTCAAGTGGTCCAGGTTCGGCCATATCAAGATCCTCCATAACCTTCCGCAGCTTCTGAATCCATTATAGTCGAATCGGCATGTTTCCTGAAACGAATTTGCACCGGATGCGAACTGTCATCCAGTTGAACCTCCCGATCGTCGGCACGAATCCGGATTGCCTGTACATCACCGATTTCAAGCACCATTACACCCTCCGGAGTATAATGTCTGATCGCGCCTCTCTCCAGCATCTCGAGCAACGATCGCCCTTCTGAAATCGAAAATACCTTGATCCATGTCGCCTCGATCGCCTCCACTTGAACTCCCTCGCCCTGATCCCCGAGAGTGAACTCGGGGATCTGCGAGTTATCCACGGAACCCAATGCCACATTTGCAGAAGCGATTCGATTGAGATCTTCGATCAGATCCGGTGTCCCGGGAAGACGGTAAGGTCTTGCCGATGCGGGTTCTCCCCTGCCGAACTTCATGCCATCGGGTTCTCCACCCATCGCAATCCAGATGAGGAGGATCGCGAGCAGACCAAAAAAGCCCAGGATGAATGGTATCCGAGTGCTCCAGGGAGGATCGTTCCTGACCGGTGTGTTCGACGTTATGAGATGTGAAAGGTCAAGATCAATCAGAACTTCGTTTGGATCCAGACCGAGGCATCGAATGTAAGAAACAAGGAGGCTTCGTAATAGTTTTCCCTGAGGTAATCGGTTGAATTCGCCTGCTTCGATTGCCTTGAGATGCTGGATGGAGATCCGAGTCCGGAGCATCATCTGCTCGATCGTAATCCCCCGCAGCTCACGTTCATGCTTCAATCTCCGGTTAGCTCGATCCATCGGGCGTCTCCGGTGTCGGGTCGGCTCGCTGTTGCAGGATCCGCTGACACACCTCCGAACGATTTCGTTGCCGCATTCGAATCAGATCATCCCGGAGCATTTTCGGATTGGAGATCAGTGTTTCAATGGCCCGGGGGGTATTCAGGATTTCCACAAGTTCGTCAATCAGAACTCGCGAATGCGTCAGAGCCATCGCCGTCTGATGGGCTTCCGACAGAGCCTGGACGCGCTGACGGAATACAAACCGCGCGAGAGCATGATCATTTTCGGTGAACTGAGGTGAACGGATCAGGCGGACCAGATGGTTGAGCGGCAATTTCTCGTAGACGCGTCTTCTGGATGCATATCCGAGCCTTGGGTTCAAAGACAACGCGTGCAGAATAGCCGGAACGGAACTCCATCGTTGGGACGAGCATATCCGATCGAGTTTCTCCGATGAGGTTCTGGCATCCGAAATAAACTTGATCAGGTCCATCTCGGTCAATCGGGGATTGTTTAGGGCTGCATCGAGAATCCGTAGATCAGCGTCTCGGAGTAAGAACCCGAGAGCAGCGCCGATAGCGATTCTTGCCAGAGAAATCTTCTCACCGATTCGCAATGACTCAAGGCGCACCATGAGGAAATTCTCGGCTACCTCCCGAACCGGCAACGGAATCCCGGTGTTTCTCGCTACCATAGCAAGATCCTGGTAATACAAATCCTTCACGTAGGTCAGAGCGATGTGTTTCGGGGTCAACGGACACGTCACCAATTCAAGCTTGATATGGTAATCCTTCATCAAGCGCTTCGTCGCCGCGACAACGCGTATCTGGTCTTGGTTGAGGCGTTTTCTCCGCAGTAGAAACGCAATGATCTCCGGAGGTGCGATCGGGCTATCGATGATCTCCGCGATGGCTTTCGGGTCCAGTGTATGCGCTCTTGATACAATGTCACGGATCAGCTTGATCCGGGCGGATCCCGCCGGTTCACCGTCCTGTGGAGCACTTTTCCGCGGCATCGTCAGTCATCCGCCTGAATAATCCGGATGTCCGCGGCATCCACGAGCGATTGCGCCTGCAGATCCAGTCGTTCGTTCACCTTTTCCTCGCGCAACAGATTTGTGATCCTATGGATCAGCTCCTCTTGAGCTTCCGAAAGTAACTCGACCGGCGTCAAACCCTTCAAATGCAAGGATTCCCTGTGTGTCACCAGATAATCCGCCACATCCGATGTCTGGATCTGAATGAAGGCCCGAATCCGCTGATCCACATAGGCCTCCAGAGTGAGTTGATCCTGAATCCGGCGGCGGAATTCATTTGGAGATAACCCGATCGTCCGAAGTTGCGCATCGAGTCGATCGCTCCCCCCCGTGCGTTGTGTGATCGCTTCGACAGCCTCGTCGATTCGCTCCGGTTGAATGAGGATTTCTTTGAATCGTGCGCTTTCATTGAGCATCAATCGGCGCGTGATGAGCCGGTCGAGAATTTCACGACGACTCAGCCCGGTCATGCGGCGGTTATCCGGAACCAGATCACTCTCCAGGAATGCGCGTTCGATCATAATCTCGCTTTCGAGAATCACGGCACCGTTTACCGTCGCGACAAAGCGATCCAGCAACTCGGCACGGCAGACACCCAGCGATGTGAAAAAACTCACAATCGCGCAAGCAGCGATGCAAATCCTCTCTGCGCGGGAAACTGTGCGATTATCCTCGCGTGATCTGCTTCTGAATACAGGCATAGACGTTATGTTTATGGATCGATTCGAAGTTTTCGGATTCAACGCTGAACCATTGAACTCCGGATTGTCGTTCAATCTCTGTCGCAATCTCGCGGACAATGTCCTCGACGAAACGCGGATTGTTATGTGCGTGATCCATCACAAATTTTTCATCCGAACGTTTCAGAAGCGAATAGATCGGGGATGATGAAGCCTGTTCAATGATGTCGATGATATCCTCGATCCAGATCATCGCGGTCGATCGGATTTTGACCGTGACTTCACTTCGTTGATTATGCGCACTCGCGTCGGGTGAGAGTTCGCGACTGCAGGGGCAGAGATTCATGACCATCGCCCTGACTTCCAGGAGCAGATCGAATTCATCCCGGTCGTTGTGTTTACCATACAGGCCGCAGCTGTATTCCATCAAACTGGGAACACCGCTCGCTGGCGCTTTTTTCTCGACGAAATATGGGAAGAACAGTTCGATGTGAGCTGTTCTGGCGTTCAACTTTTCCTTGAGCAATATCAGCAGTGTCCGGATCAACCCGGGATTGATTTTTTCACGCCCGACTTTTTCCATGACCTCGAGAAATCGGCTCATATGTGTGCCGCGGAAATGATCCGGTAGCTCGACAAACATATTGACCGTTGCGACAGTGGATTGAGATTTAAGCAGTTTGTCCTTCACGACGATCGGGTATCGCAGGTTTTTCACACCGACTTTATCGATTTTCATTCCATTTTCGAGAATTTCGCTTTGCGGATCGATCATGAAACAACCTCACGATAGGTTACGTTTGTCCGATCGGATTCCCAAACCGTCACTTCATACACACTAACGTTCGTAAGATCGGGATCCACCGACATTAGCTTGTCTCGGAGGGATTCATAGATCCGTTGTGCGAGATGCTCACAGGAGGGGTTGAGGGACTGGAGCAAGGGGACATCGTTAAGAAATGCATGGTCAAATGATTTTAGGATATCTCGGAGCATCGAACGCGCGATTCTGAAATCAATCGCAAGCCCCTGACTGTTCAGCGTGTGACTGCGGAAAACCGCACGAACCTTCCAATTGTGTCCATGGAGTCTCTCACAGTCGCCATTGTACTCCACGAGACGATGTGCCGCGGAAAACTCATCGAGTACCGATACATCGAACATCCGTACTTCCTCCTGATCTTGTCCGGTCGTGGGCCTGTCGAGACTGAAGAATCGGTGCCGACAACCCTCCGAGCATTCTATTTATCGCAAAGGTGGGCTCCGGGCAAGGTTTGACAAGGAATGCCGCATTTGTTAGCGTGCCGGCGGATGAAATCGTACGTTCCGCCGGATATTCAAGCCCAGTTCGCCGTTCTCGGTCGAATTCTCGGATACGTCAGACCTTATTCACGGCGAATCATCGTCGGAATCTTCGCGAGCATCGCATCGGGTGCTTTCGGATCGAGTCCGATCGCACTTCTGAAATACCTGTTTGACACCGTAATCGACAGCAACAAGATGGTCTACGCCTATCTGTTTTCGGTTGCGGTCGTCGTATTCTATATCCTCAAAGGTATTTCCAGCTATCTTCAAACCTATACGATGGCCTGGGTCGGGCAACAGATGATCTTCGATCTTCGCACAACCACATTTCAACATCTGCTGACGATGCCGATTGGTTATTATAAAAGTAATCGGGTTGGTGAACTAATCGCCCGTATCATCAGCGACATCAGTCTTATGGAAATGGCCGTTTCACGAGTTCTTGGCCGCCTGATACTCAGCTTCTTTTCCTTTTTCCCTCCTCTCATCATCGTTTTCTATATCTCATGGAAACTCTCCCTCATTGCGTTTGTCGTGTTACCGATCACGCTGTATCCCATCATTCGATTCGCTCGAAAACTTAAAAAGGTCTCGACCAGGGCGCAAAAAGAGATCGGCAATCTGACGTCGATCATGTCTGAGAGTTTTTACGGCATGAACATCGTCAAGGCGTTCAATATGGAGGAGTTCGAGTCTGAGCGATTCGGACGCTCCAATCAGCTCTACAATCGTGCCATGATGAAAGGTGCTCAGGTTTCGGCGATCTCGTCTCCCCTGCTCGAGATCATCGGCGCAATTGCAACTGCAGTTATTTTCGGGCTTGGACTGAATATGATTATGCAAGGAGTCATGACCAAGGGGGAGTTGATGGCATTTCTGGCATCCCTGTTCGTGATGTATGATCCAATTAAAAAAGTGTCCACACTCAACCACGATATTCAGCGCGCGATAGCGGGTGCAGAACGTATCTTTGAAATCCTGGACATGAAGAGTTCGATCGTCGATTCCGAATCGGCCCTTTCTATTGCGCGTGCCACAGGTGCGATTGAATTCTGTGATGTGTCATTCAATTACGATTCGGAAACGCCGGTACTGAGAAACATCGCGTTCAAGGTGGAACCGGGAGAAACGGTAGCGATTGTCGGTCAGTCCGGAGGCGGTAAATCCACCCTGATCAGCATGATCCCACGTTTCTACGATCCGCTATCCGGTTCGATCCGACTCGATGGCATCGATATCCGGAACCTGACCCTGCATTCCCTCCGCGAACAGATAGGAATCGTGACACAGGATACCGTGCTGTTCAATGACACAGTGTGGACGAATCTGTGTTACGGACGATCCGATTTCTCGGAGGAACAGGTCATTGCCGCCGCGCGAGCTGCCTTCGCACATGACTTCATCATGACTTTACCGGAGGGGTATCAGACTGTGATCGGTGAACGTGGCCACACGTTGTCAGGAGGCCAGAGGCAGCGGCTCGCAATCGCACGTGCCATCCTTAAGAATCCTCCGATTCTGATCCTGGACGAAGCCACCTCCTCACTCGATTCTGAATCCGAAAAACTCATCCAGGAAGCTCTCGAATCGCTCATGGCCAACCGCACCACGCTGGTGATCGCTCACAGGCTGTCGACGATTCGCAGGGTCAACCGGATCTTCGTGATCGATCATGGCCGTATCATCGAATGCGGATCGCACGATGAATTGCTCAAAATCGACGGCGCATATAAAAACTTCTATTCACTCCAAACTGATTCGGATCTCAACTGACCCGATTGGATCGCTTTCTGGGATATGAACGATACGCGCGCATGATGGATTCCCTTAGATTTTCGTCCTCAATGCGGGTGATTGTTTCGATGGTGGCATCCGACCATTCGTCTTCCATCGAAGGTTCTTCGTTTTGTTTTTGGTGGGCGTGTGTCTGAGCACGAAGCGTTGGGTCGACCTGAAATCGGAGAGCACGGACCGAACGCGCATGAACGGTAAAATGACGGAGGCGTTGCAGCAGATAGGCATGCGCACCGAGCAACCCGTTCATGAGTTCGATTGAATCGGTCTTTATGAGAAGATGGTCACTGCCGATGCCGGTCAGCAGTGTGCGGCAGGCGATTCCGGGACCGACTACCTGCTGCCAGATCAGGTTCAGCTCGATCAAGGAACGCTCCGCGGATGCCGGCAGGTCGTGGATCAGTTTTAAAATGGTCGCTTTGATGGGGTTTTCAGAAGACTGATGCGTGTTCACCCGTTGAGAATCTCCATGATTGCAGGAGGACGATATTCCGTGAACTTCCGCGCATGATCGTGTACAATCGTGGCGTATCCGGTATCGGATATACAGAACAATATGCTTACACCGAACAGGGGTCAAGCTGATGGAACCGATTGCATCGTCCGGATCCGTCATGGTTCGCGCTCCGGGACGCATTTGCGTGTTGGGAGAACATCAGGATTATCTCGGTCTGGAAGTCATTTCAGGCGCGCTGAGTCTGCATGTCGAACTGATCGCGACACCGATCGAGGCAAAGAGGTTCGACCTGAATCTGACGTCAATTTGCCGAAATCGCACGTTCTTTCTTGAACATATCCCCGACAGTTCCGGACCCAGAGATTATCTCGCCAGCGGACTCCGTCTCATGATCCAGGCCGGCTATCGCTTCAGCAGGGGGTATCAGATCGAGATCCGCGGGAATCTGCCTATCGGGAAAGGGGTTTCGAGTTCCTCTGCGATGTGTGTTGCATGGATCAAAATGCTGTCACTGATTGCGGATCGGCCGTTGGATTTGGATCCGCTGACGAATGCTCGGATGGCATTCGAGACCGAAGTCGTTACATTCGGAGAACCCGGGGGCATGCAGGATCATGTCGCTTCCGCCTTTGGCGGTCTCATCCACATGGACTTCCGCAACGGGCGCGATCGCCCGATTCTAACGGAATTGCCGGTCCCTTCGGGAGAATGGCTGCTGGTGGATAGCGGCAGCACCAAGGAGACCCTGGGTATGCTTCAGAGTATTCGGAGTGATGTTGAAAGCGCTCTGAAACGGCTGGAGTCGAAGCATCCTGCGATACATCCTGCCCTGCTCGAGTTGTCTCGGATACCGCAGGAGATCAGACGAGATCCCCTCAACCGACGACTGATTGCAACCCTCATCAACAGGAATCTCGTGAGAGCCAGTCGCGATCGCATGGTGACGACTGGACGGGATGAAAGACTCGGAGTCATGCTCAAGACTCATCATCGCATTCTATCCAAGATGCTCGGATCATCGTCCGACCGAATCGACCGACTCTGCACAACTGCACTCGAACTCGGCGCTTCCGGTGCGAAAGTGATCGGGTCGGGTGGTGGCGGCTGCGTGCTTGTGTACGCGCTGCATAACGGTAAATCGCTGTCGGAGCGACTGACGGCGGAAGGGTGTCGATGCATGCCGATTCGGATCGGAGGCGGTGTACATTTCACTCGAGATTGAGACTGTCCCCGGTTGGGGACACTTTTTTGGGTGTAACAGAGGGGAAGCGGCACGCGAACCGAGAAGAAGCGCGATATGAATGACATCGATTGATCTGGCAAAGAGATTGCATTA
>CAYYMM010000130.1:0-11570 GCA_964472395.1 uncultured bacterium
GAGTATTGGTCGGCACCGGTGTATAGGTCGGCGTATTAGTCGGTACTGGCGTGAATGTCGGGGTGTTCGTTGGAACCGGCGTGAATGTCGAAGTCGGGGTATTGGTCGGTGGCACCGGGGTGTTAGTCGGTGTATTCGTCGGTACCGGCGTAAACGTCGGCGTGTTCGTGGGGATCGGGGTGAATGTAGGCGTATTGGTTGGTACTGGCGTGAACGTCGGGGTGTTGGTTGCAAGGGCTGACGTGTTGGTCGGTGTCGGTGTCGCCGTACTCGGTGGAGTCAGTACCGTTGAACTCTTGAATGCATTGCCGTCCGGATAGGAACCAGCGTACAGATACCCGTCGACACCCTGGTGGAGAGCGGTCACATACTGAGCACCGGACAGATCGCCCGAGTCAGTCCAGGTCGTGCCGCCATCCGTTGTGACAAACACATCGCCGTTCGTCCCGGTTCCCGCATAAATCGCGCCATCATTGCCGAGTTCCAGACTATAAACATCGGTCGCGCCGGCAAGATTGGATGTGTTCGTCCAGGTCGTTCCTCCATCGGTCGATTTGAACACATCACCGTTGGGCAATGTCCCCGCGTACAGAGCGCCGGACACGTCAAGCAGTGCGCGCGCATCGGTCGCTGAAGCCAGATCCGCTGTATTCGTCCAATTCGCCCCTCCGTCGTTTGATCGATACACATCACCACCGGAAGTTGCGGCATACAAATACCCATCGGACGCTTCGATCAGGGAATTGACGATCCCGACACCTCCCAGACCGCCCCCGGCCGCCGTCCAACTGGATCCACCATTGTTCGATCGATACACCAGCGACCCGCCTTCCGTGCCACCGTAGATATACCCATCGGACGCCGAAAGCATCGTCCGGATGGATGATGCTCCGGACATCGATCCGGTCGTCGCGCGCCAGAATGTCCATGCCTGAGTAGATGTATGATAGTATACGGTCGAGCCGCTTCCAGCCACATACAGAGTCGTGCCACTGACGACCTGGCAGTAGATAAAACTGACACCCGAAATGTTCCCGGTGTTGGCCCAGTTTGTACCGCCGTCGGTCGAACGGATCACGTCTCCGTTCCCCGATGTCCCTGCGATCAGATCCGTGTTGTAGTTTCCGATAGTGTAGATCCACGATGCGCTGGGCAGATTAGCGGTCGCGTTCCATGTCCACCCGAAAACCGGTTGAGGAAACAATAGGAATAACATGCACAAAAAAGGAAACCCTGAAAAAACCGGAAGCTTCTTCATGATGATGAACCTCAGTCGTTGCAACCCTGCTTGGACATCGATCAACGTGACCAAGCCCCGGAATATCTTCTATACCAATAACCAGCTTCTGTCAAAGTAGTCATCGCTTCGAAACAGGTTGTTGCGTTCACTGCTGAAATGCCGGATCATACCTGCAGGAGGCTCATGAAATGATCCTGGAAACCATTCCCACAGGCCCGCTCGAAGTCAACTGTTATCTGATCGGATGCGAAAATTCGAGGCACATTTTCGTGGTCGATCCTGGGGACGACGCCGATCGCATCATCACCATGATTGCTAATCTGAGACTGATCCCTCAGGCCGTTATCGCAACACATGGTCATCTGGATCACCTCGGTGACATCAAAACTGTCCAGGAACGGTTCAACATCCCGTTCTGGATTCATAGCGATGACGCGCCTCTCGTGGCCGCGCTTCCGGCTCAGGCCACCGCTTTCGGCTTGCATTTGTCAGGAATCCCTGTCATCGATCGTCATCTGGAACATGATCAATTTCTGCCCCTTGGAGATATGGAATGGCGTATCATCCATACTCCCGGACACAGTCCAGGATCGATCTGTCTCCAATCGGATTTAACACTCCTGAGCGGCGACACGCTCTTTGCCGGATCGGTCGGCCGATGTGATCTCCCTGGAGGGGATTGGACCCGCTTGCAGGAATCGATCCGGACACGTCTGCTGACCCTGGACGAATCGACCGTGGTCTACCCGGGACATGGCACATCCACAACCATCGGAGCGGAAAAATCGGACAACCCTTTCCTTTAGATCCTCAGCGTCGTCACATTCGTTCAGAAGCGCTTCATTCCCGCGGAACATCAGTTCTACTATTGACTGGAGATACCCGAATCCATAGGATTTTCCCGGCAGAGAAACCTCAACTAGGAGAACCAACCATGGGAAACTGCCCGGAATGCGGTGTGATGATCGAAGACGAAGGATTTGAACTCGGGGAAATCATCGAATGCGAAGGCTGCGGTGTCGAACTCGAAGTCACTTCCGTCGCTCCTCTCGAGTTCGCCGTTTTCGAAGAAGAAGAGAAGTAACCGGGTGTTTTTCGACATCATTCTCTCCGATGACCGGAGAGGTATGGCCGCCGCCACCCGCGCGATCCCGGATTCCGTCTTCTTCCATGCCGCGCGTGACCTCGCTGCGACGGGTCATCCCATCTTCATCCTGACCGGTTTTTTTATCCCGGAAGCCCATGTCCCCGAAACAGACGGCTTGATCGGCGCGGCCGCTATCGGAAACGCACTGGCGCGAATCGGTAAACAGATCCGCTTCTTCACTGATCCCCACACCGTCGACATTCTTCGGTCAATCGTTCCGGAATTCCCGATCGATTCCTTTCCGGTCATGGATCCCGAACCCAGCGAAATACTCGCGGCTCGCATTCTCCGCGAATTCAATCCCGGCGCAGTGATCGCAATCGAACGTCCGGGGCCGGATGAAGCCGGTCGCTTTTTTACGATGCGACACATCGACATCACGCCATGGACAGCCCATCTCGAAAATCTCTTCCAGGCACCCGTCACCCTCGGGATTGGCGACGGAGGCAACGAACTGGGGCTCGGAACCATCCGATCGCTCCTGCCCGATCACCTCCCCCGGACGGTCACCTGCGCCACTCACACATTGATCGGCGCGACATCAAACGACGCTACCTTCGCACTCATTGCCGCCCTCGAGATTCTTCTTGACCGCAACGATCTTCTGCCTAATCCCGATCTCGTCACGGACATGTTGTCCACGATTGTCGCCGCCGGCGCGGTCGATGGCGTCCTCGCTCGCCCCGCCCTCTCCGTGGACACCTTCACGCCCGCTGACACCGCTCGGGTTCTGACCCGTCTCCGAGCACTCACCGACACCCTCCGCCCGCTCCAGCGCGCGATCACTCGCTTTATCGATTCCATGCGGGATCGTTACGGCGAAGCCATCTGCGACCTCCTCCCCACTTCCGATCCCCGCACCGGCACGCTCGGAATCACCGGCCACGTCCTTCTCGACAGCCAGCGCACCGCCCTGCTCCAATCGCTCCTCCCCGAGTTCGATCACCTCGATGCCTCCATCCGCGTCCTGGCGGATCCGAGCGACCCTTCGCTCCCCGAAACACTCGCGATCTCCCGTCACCCCCTGATCCCGCTCCTCGACCGCCCGAACGGCAAGCCGGCATCCGACATCATCCCATCCGACTACCCGATCCGCATTCTCGAACAACGCCCCGGCTGGCTCCTGGCACAGCTTCCCGATCTGACACTGGGTTGGGTCGCGCGGCATTCCCTTCATCTTTTTGAGGGGTCCCGCGCCGGCTCGACCGATTCGTGGACGCTTCCCCGCGCGGCGGCCGGCCATATCTTCCCACTGAGTGTCTCCATCGACGACCTCATCGGGGATGCCTCCGAGTGGATCGGAACCCCGTATCGTCTCGGAGGCCGCTCGCGGTCCACCGTGGATTGCTCGGCACTCGTCCAACTGATCTTCATTCGCTTCGGCCTGCTGTTGCCCCGGCACAGCGCGGATCAGTCCAGAACCGGTCTGCGCGTTCCCATCGCCGACATGCTCCCGGGCGATCTCGTATTCGCTCTCAACCTTGACCGATCGGTCCGTCACGTGGGTCTTTGCTTCCCCGAAAGCATCCTGCACGCCTGCCTCGCCGAAGGCCGGGTTATCCGCGAGAGTCTTGCGGAATTCCGGAAACGCTATAGAATCACGGGCGTCCGCCGGATCGCGGCATTCAGGAACCCTGCCCCATGACGTTATCGGAACTGCTCACATTTCGTTCGCGCGACGTGCATATCGTCGGAGCGTCCTCCGCGGAAGGCTTCGCGATCATCGACTTTCTCTGCGGCCTCGGCTTCACACACCTGACAGCCCACGACACCACCCTTCCCGCCGACATGCCCCGCTCTTTCGATATCTCGCACGTCTCGCTCCCGCAACCCGAACGCGGCACGCAACTCGATCGCCTCCTCCATGAACTGCCGATTACGCGTCGATTCGGTCCGGACTACCTCACCGGCATCGATTCCGCCGAGTTGATTTTCGCGACGCAGAACTGGTTCGCCTACGACCGGAACCGGCCGATCCGCGCGGCTCGTGACCGAGGCATCCCGGTGCGCTTCCTGGTCCAGCTCTATTTCGATCTCAGCCCGGCTCCGATCGCCGCCGTCACGGGCACAAACGGCAAAACCACTGTCTCGAATCTGCTCCATCACCTCATCCGCCACTCGCCGATCCCCGTTCTGATGAGCGGGAACGACCGCTATCATCCGCAGGTCCTGAACCGGCTCGATTCGCTCCCCTCCGACGGCTGTCTGGTGCTGGAAATCTCCAACCGCCAACTCAAGGAACTCGAACGCGGCCCGCACATCGCGATCATCACGAACATCGAACCGGATCATATCGAGGATCACGGGAGCTTCGAGGCGTACATCGACGCGAAAGCCCGCCTGTTCGAACGACAGCCCCGGAACGGCTTCGCACTGATCAACGCCGACAACCCCGCCGCCGCTTCGCTCGCCACCCGCGCCTCCTCCCAGGTCGTGCGATACTCGATCCGCTCGATTCCGGAAGGCGGCATCGCAGCGTTCATCCGCAACGAATCGGCCGTCATCGTCCGTGACGCTCAGCCCGAGGAACTTTTCCGGGTCTCCGATCTGAAGATTCCCGGCCCGCATAATCTCGCCAACGCGCTCGCAGCCGCATCCGCCGCGTTTCTGATCGGCGTCGCACCAGACACAATCCGAGCCTCTATGTTGAGTTTTCCCGGCGTTCACAACCGGATCGAGCACATTCAGACGGTCGAGGGGATCGATTACTACGACGACCTCGCGAGCACCAATCCGGCGGCCACCCGTGCGGCCCTTGAGGCATTCGCGAAACCGATCGTCCTGATCGCCGGCGGAGACGCCAAGGGCAATCTGGACGATTACGCCACGCTCGGAACGCTCTGCTCGTCCCGGTTGAGGGGCTTGATTCTGCTGCCCGGTGACGCGGGCGAAGCCATCGCCGAGAATCTCACGGATCGGATTCCGATCCATCGCGTCACGAGTCTCGACGAGGCTGTCCGGGAGGCCTCGCAGATCGCGCAGAGCGGCGACGCCGTCGTGCTCAGCCCGGCGGGCGCGGCATTTTTTACCCGATTCATCGCCCCCTCACCCGGATATCGACGGCTCATCCGCGATCTGCAGCGAAAGGCCCGCCGCCGGTGACCCCGCTCCCTCCGTCCCATCCGGTCACGCCGCTCGAGCGACTCTCCGATCGGGATCTCGGCGAGATTCTCCTCAAACGCGAGGATCGCCAGCCGACCGGCTCCCACAAGGATCGCGCCGCCCGGTTCCAGGTCGATTGCGCGATCGCCCGAGGCATGCGGGCCGTTGTAATTTCATCCTCCGGGAATGCGGGGATCGCCGCGGCGCACTATTGCCGGCATGCGAATCTCCCCTGTTTCGTGTTTTTGGCCCTCTCGACACCGCCCGGTAAAATCATCGGCATTCTGGATGAGGGAGGGGTGGCGATCCTGAGCGACAAGCCGGTAAACTATGCGCGGTTCGCCGCACGCGTGTTCGGGCTGCCGAATCTGAGACCCTCGATGGATCCGGATGCAATCACCGGATTCATGTCGCTGGGAGTCGAACTCGCCGGTCAGCTTCCGGAGGGGTTCGCCGGCCCTCTTCTGATGTTCAGCACGAGCGGCGCGTCACTCACGGGACTCGCCAGAGGCATCGCATCCCAGGCGAATCAAGCTCGCTGCAACCCTCGATACTACGCTGTACAATCCGGAAGAGCTCATACTCTGGCCAGTCGTTTCGATGCGCGCCCCTTCGACCCGATCGACCGTCTGGCGGGACAGGGCGGGTTGCCCGAAACGGCGCTCGCCGAAGAACTCGCCGGGCTCATCGCGCAATCCACCGGAGGGGCGCTGTATGTGACCGACACGGAAATTCTCGCGGCGCATCGCTTCCAGAATTCCTGGAGCCTGTCTGTTTCGCATGAAACCGACGCCGCCATCGCCGCACTTGCGCGCCTGAGACACACCGACGACTCACCGGCCTGCATCGTGGCGACCGGCGCATCACGACCCGATATCGCTCTCCCCTCCGAGCACTCCCGATTGATCACCGTCCATGATTATTCCGGCGTCCGATCCGTCATCGAGCGTTTCCTGGAGACATCTTCGTGAACTGGCTCGACTGGCTCGCCGCGATTCCCGGAACGATCGTCTCCGCTGCCGCCGAGACCATTCAGCTTCTCCCGCTGGAAGGGGCACTGCCGAATCTGGCCCTCTCCACGAGTTTCCGGCATCCCTGGATTGATCTCTGGCGTCGGAACGGCATCCGGACGTTCTGTCTCGAGGAATCGTTCCCCGACGCGCCCGCGACGACCACCGAACTGCTGCTCCACCCCGACACGCTGGAATGGCTGTCGAGCTTGCCCGCGCCGGTCCGCGTTCTCGTGTTCAAACCCGAGGATCGTGTCGAACAGGCTCTCGGTCGCGCGGGTATCGAACTCCTCAACCCGCCTGCCGGTGTGTCGCGACGGCTGGAAAACAAGCTGAATTTTCCGGCCCTTGCCGCGGAAGCGGGGCTCGATACGCTGCCCTACAGTTTTTTCACCCTGAGTGACGCTCTGGAGCCGGCGACGGTGTTCGATGAACTCGGTGAGAGCGTCATCATTCAATTCGCGAAGGGATTTTCCGGCAATCGCACGTTCCTGGTGCGCTCCGGTGATGAGTTTCGAGCCGTCCGAGATCGGTTTCGCGACCGGAAATGCCGCATCTGTGCGTTTCGCGACGGCACGACCTGGACGGCGAACGGTTGTGTCGTGTCGCCGTTTCAGGTCGCCGTCCGTCCGCCGTTCATGCAGATTACGCGCTGGTCGGATTATCGCGACGGATTGCCGACGACGGTCGGGTCGCGAGGAAATCTCTGGGCCCCTCCCGAACCGGACGTGGCGCAATGGATCACGACCGCGATGGAAGCGACCGGAAGGATGCTCGGGAGGTATGGTTTCCGAGGCATTTTCGGGGCGGATTTTCTGCACACGCCGGATGACGGGCGAACGGTGATGATCGAGATCAACCCGAGGCTGGTGGCGTCGATACCGATTCTGACGCCGATCGAGATGACGCGGGGTATGCCGTTGATCGCGGCGCATATTCTGGCGTTGACCTCTGATGAAATTCAGCAGGAGATCGAGCCGATCGAGATTCCGACGCGCGGCGGTCAGATCATTTTCCGCGGTTCGGATGAGGGGGTGGATGGGTTGAGCCGTGAGATGGGATCCGGGCTCTATGAGGTGTCGCGTGATCGCGGATTCAGGTGGGTCAGCGACGGATGGTCACCCTCGCACGTGAGGGGTTCGCGGTGCCTGATCTGGAAGCCGCCCTTGGAAAAGACGCTGTACAGCGAGCGGTTGCGGCTTGTGTTTGACCAGGAATCGGATACATGGAGAGACGATCCGGTTTTGTTTTTCCAGCGGTATCTTTAGTTTTTCAATGCAAGCCTGATCATAAAATCCCCCCAACCCCTCTCACGACGGGTTTTCCGACTCCGCACGGAACCCACCGCTCGCGGGGATTTTCCGGACACCAAATGCCCAAACTCCCAAACGCCAAAATCCCTCATTCAGAAGATCTCAGGAAACGGAACCCTACGCGGTTGTAGCGATAATCGGGCGTGCTGCGTCTGCGACCCGCCGACCGACAGTCCCCGGCGTCGTAGTTCCAGCCGCCACCGCGGAACACCCGGTTCGAGCCGGATATCGGTCCCGTTGGATCCGTCACACTCCCAGATGGATCGTAACCATACCAATCCCAGCACCACTCCCACACATTGCCATGCATATCCTTCAGGTTCCATGGATTCGCCAGCCTGCTTCCTGCCGGTTCAGCCGTTCCCGGATCGTTTGCACAATAAACACAATATCGCTCCAATGTCGGATAGGTCCCTGAGGCGCAAGGATAGGCGTTACTGTCGTTGTAATTCGTCTCATCACATGAAAATGCCGTCGTCGTCCCGGCACGGCAGGCATATTCCCACTCCGATTCTGTCGGCAAACGATACCCATTCGCATGGAAATGGCAGTAGACCGTTCCGGATCTGTAATTGGTCGAATCCACGGGTATCGTGAATGCCCCATCTATGAAGTAACACTGCGTGTACCCATCCCGCAACGACATCAGGTTCGAGAACAACACAGCTTCATACCACGTGATACTCTGAACCGGATGACGCATCGTCGGGCTATAAGGAATGCAACTCGGATCATCCGGCAAGGTCGGCTGTAATGCTTTCAGATCCGCCCACATCTGACGGGTCACCTCTGTCTGAAGCATGTATAATCCACGGGTCAACGTGACCTCGTGCTGCATCTCATCGGAACCCCGGCCCGGCTCGTCCGACGGGGAACCCATCGTGAAGCTTCCGGGGGAAATGGATACCCAGCGGGGTAATCGATGCTCGAAACCCAGCCAGAATGCCTGGACATCGAATCCGTTGTTTCCTGCATTCTCGAACCACCCACCCCAGAAATACAACGGTCCGAATGGTACCACTCCATCCACGTCCGGCAACTCGAATTCCAGGAGTGTGATTTCCTCAACTCCCTGGATCGAGTCGCGCGTTTCGTAATCGATTTCATTGCGGAACGTCGGCCAGTAGTAGTACTCCCCTTCAATCTCCAGGATACCGAAGAGCTGGACGTTCTGAATGACCAGTTCGTCCGTATCGATGACAAGTTCAGCTTTGAAATGATCGAATGAGATGTAGCCGGTGTCATTTAAACGCATTTCGACATCGATGGCTGCCAGGACAATCGATGGCAGGCAAAGCAGCATTACGAGCAACATCCATCCCGCACAAGAGATCACCGATCCGTTGCATTCGTGCATTTTTTGACCTCCAATTCGGGGATCATACTATACTGCGAGAGTCTCCGGAAAGGGATGAAGGGATTTTCAAACGTCAGTCTGCAGCCTGCTTACCGATTGCCAAACCAGACCGAGTAATCCGAAACCGGTTGCCTGTTCGCTGATGCGGTGCTCAGAAGAGCCAACCGTATCGCATTCGGAACGGACCCCGCTCCTGCTTGATGGAAACATGTCTTTTCGAGTTTCAAAGCCCAGCGAATGAAGGGACCAATCTCGACGGCTATTTAATCAGAGTTTCTATCGTCTGAATCAAGTTTTCTCCGCGTAAACCCACATGTGTCACTTTCATTTCCGGGTCGAGCAGCACCGTGAACGGAATCGAATTCACCCCGTACTGCTGCGCGATGGTATTTTGCCAGACTTTCCCGTCAAACATGTGCGGATAGTCGATCTTGAACCGCTGGATGAACGGAGGAATCTTAGCGGGATCGCTGTCGAGACTGATTCCGATGATGGCGAACTTGTCCGATCCTTTGTATTTCTCGGCCAGCTTGCCCAGAAACGGCAACTCGGCCTGACACGGCCGGCACCAGGTCGCCCAGAAATCGAGCAGCACGTATTTGCCTTTGTAATCCGCCAGATTCAGTTCCTTGCCGTCAAACGTCTTGCCCTGAAAGATCCGGGCGCTTTCACCGGTCTTGATGATCCCGCTCGTCTTGGCGGTCTCATCGATCCGCTTCGCTTCACTATCCTTCTTCTGCTCCATCGCTTTGAGATTCCCGATCGCGGATATCCGGTTGCCGTCCACCGCTTTTCCATCACCGGACTTGGATCCCTTCAGCGCCTTGGAGCTATCCGTTTTGGGCTTCTGTTTCGCCCCTTCCGGCTTGTCCGATGAGCCGCATCCAATGAACAACAGAGCCGCCGCTACCATTACTGCATACACGCTCCGCATCATATCATCCCCTCCGCTTCATCACCCGATCACGTTTATTCCCGCGATCCGGTCGTTGTGTGCCGATACAGCATCCGGTAACATCCCAGATGCTCCGAAATACGTTTAACATACATCCGAGTCTGCGTAAACGGGATATGCTCGATCCACTCCTCTTCATCGAATCCCGGATACTGCCGGTTCCACTCGTCCACTCGATCCTCACCCGCATTGTAGGCCGCCAGGGCCCGTGCAGTCGAGCCTCCGAAGTGATCCAGAAGATGCCGCAGATACTCACATCCCGCCCGGATATTGTTCACCGGGTCGAACCGGTCCGGCCCTTCCATTGGAGGTGTCCAGTGCCGCGCGAACCGTTCGAACGTATCCGGGAGGAGCTGCATGTTGCCCGCTGCGAGATTGATTGAGAGTGCTGCGGGATCGAAAACGCTTTCCTGCAGAATCACGGACGCGACAAAAAGCGGATCGAGTCGGAACTCCTCAGCGGCAGCCTCGATCGGTCCCCGGAACTCGGGCGGCAGCGGATAAACAATCGCGGCAATATCCCGATCGACCGTCCCCGCCGCAATCGCATCCTTGTATTCCGCACTGAGCAGGTTCCGGGCTTTCGCCGTCAGCCCGGCCCGGTACAGCAACCCGGCCCGCCCCCGCAGACCCGCTCGATCCGAACCTCGGGATTCGACTTCCAGCGATGCCCGCGCATAGTAGCCTGCCGTCATCAGGACGCGCGCGTCGAACACGATGTCGACGTTGTGCCCTGGATCCGGCGTCGGCAGGGGAGTCGGCATCGCGAGATCCATACCTTCACTGGCCTTTCCCACCAGCCGTGCGGCGGCGCATTGCCCCGCGTAGAGCCATGCGAAACGGGACGCCACACCTGCCAGGAGCATCGATCCGTTCACGGAATCACCCGCCTGCTGCAACGCCCGGCCCTGCCAGTACTCCGCCTGCGGCTCGAATTCCGTTCCTCTGTTCGATGCGGCGATTCGCCCGAACATCTCAGCGGCACGCGTAAACTGTTTCTGGTCGTACGCGATCCATGCGCGACGCCACTGCGCGCCGACGGCCGTCGATCCGCCCTTCGCCGCAACAGCCTCGAAGTCCTTCGCCGCCATCTCCGCTTTACCCTGACCGCGATAATACTCGCCCCGCGTCAGAAGCGCTTCGATCCAGTAGCTGCTCCCGACATGGTTCTTCTCGACGATCCGCAACGCCTCCAGAAATTTTTTGTCGTTGCCGAGTCTGCGGTAGATGATTCCCTTGCGCAGAAATACCGCCGCCAGCGCCCGATCTTTCGGATATCGCTTCTGAATGGCGGTGAATTCCTCCAGAGCGGCTTCGTTCCGGCGCAAATCCATCAGAATTTTCGTTCGCAGCATCCGGCATTCCAGATCGAGATCCTTCGGGAGTTTACTCTGAATCAACCCCTTGAGTTTTTCAGCTGCCTCCTCCCGCAAACCAGCAGTGTCC
>CAYYMM010000131.1:0-11547 GCA_964472395.1 uncultured bacterium
TGGAAACTCCAGCCTTTCAACGTATTCTTCCGGATGGTCATCGCGAGATCACGATCCTTGACCCGGATCATTCGCACCTCGAAGTGAGCTGCTTCGACGTATCGGTCGATGTTGTTCTGATACTCCTCCAGAAGTTGCTCGTCCGTGATCGTAATGCCTTCCGACAGTTCATTCGAGATTTCGGCTGCGATCCCGATCAGCTCAATGCGCCGTTTCATGCGTTCCTTCCAAATCGATCGATCTTCCGCAAGCGATTCAAAGCCGCTCGGCAGGTCTTCCGAGAAATCGGACAGGCCGTCGATATCCTGATCGCTGACACTTCGAGCAATCCCTCGTTTATCGGCTTCCTTCAGCAGGACCTCGGTTTCGGCGATGTCCTTCAGAACATTGAAGGTAATCTGTCGATACAACATCTCGTCAATGGGCACATCCATTCCGCGTTCCGCAAGATATATCCGGATCAACCGCTTCAATTCTTCATATTCGATCGGTTTTCCAGCAATCCAGGCCCCTACCGGGACTTCCGCGCCGGGCTTCGTGTCGTTCCGACCGGAGCAGCCCGCGATTAGCAGGGAAACAATCAGGATGATCTCACAACAGCGCATGGAGTGTTGTCCGGATGATCTGAATCAGCGTTGGGTCGTTGCGGTTCGAAAGAAGCAGGCGCAACGTCCTGGGGGGATCGAACGCATACCGTCCCGGCGATTTCAGAAGCAGACCGGTGAGCCGTTCCGGGCTTGCCGGCGTGGACTCGCGAAAGACCAGCCGGATGGTCGAGCGATCTATTTCGATCAATTCGATATGGAGTCGCCGACATTCCGCCCGGAGTTTCATGAATTCGGCGAGTGTGAGCATTTCGGGAGGAGCCGGGCCATATCGATCGGATAGTTCGTTCAGATAGGAATCGATCCCGGACGGGTCGTCGAGAACCGCCAGTTTGCGATAGACCGCGACCCGATGCGCCGGCTCGGCGATGTACTGATCCGGAATCGATGTGTCCACCGGTAGTTTGATGTCGCATTCCGGCAGTTCTTCGGGGGGATCCCCCTTGAGTTCGCGGATCGCATCCCGCATGAGCTGGCAGTACATTTCGAATCCGACCGCCGAAATCTGGCCGTGCTGGTTGGGGCCGAGAATATCGCCCGCTCCGCGGATTTCGAGATCCCGCATGGCGAGTTTGAATCCGGAGCCCAACTCAACGGCTTCACGTATTGCGTTGAGTCTCTCACGCGCCTGACCGGTCATCTTCGCGGAAACCGGGACCAGCAGGAAGGCATAGGCCTGATATCGGTCGCGACCGACGCGTCCCCTCAACTGATAGAGTTGCGCGAGTCCGAGTCGATCGGCACGATTGATGATGATGGTATTGACGGAAGGAATGTCGAGACCGGATTCGATGATGGTCGTTGCGATCAGCACATCGAATTCGCGTTCGAGAAATCGAAGCATGATTTTCTCGAGCTGAGCTTCCGGCATCTGACCGTGCCCGATCTCGAATTTGGCCTCGGGAACGAGCTTCTTCAACAGATCCGCAAGGGCATGGATGGACTGTACGTGATTATGCACGAAGAATACCTGTCCCCCGCGTTCGATCTCATCGAGGATCGCCTTCCGGATCAGCCCCTGATCGAATTTCAACACGCGGGTGATGATGGGGAGGCGAGCTTCAGGTGGAGTATTGATAATCGAGATATCACGTAATCCGAGCATGGACATGTTGAGCGTTCGGGGGATGGGCGTCGCCGTCAGCGTCAGAACATCGATTTTCTCGCGCAGGAGCTTCAATTTCTCCTTGTGTTTGACTCCGAATCGGTGTTCCTCGTCGATGATGAGCAGACCGAGGTTGTGGAATTCGACCGATTCAGCGAGCAGGGCATGCGTGCCGATTACAATATCGATCGTACCCTCGTTAATTTTTTGTTTGACGACCCGCGCATCCTGGGGTCGCAGAAACCGCGACAACATCGCGATTTGCACCGGGAAACTCCGGAACCGGTTGACGAAGGTCTTGAAATGCTGCTGGGCCAGAATGGTTGTCGGGACGAGTACGGCGACCTGTTTGCCATTGATCGCCGACTTGAAGGCCGCCCGCATCGCCACTTCGGTCTTCCCGAAACCGACGTCGCCACAAACCAGTCGATCCATCGGATTCGGCTTTTCCATCCCGGATTTTATCTCCAATATGGCCTGCAACTGGTCCGGCGTTTCCTCATACTCGAAACCCATCTCGAACTCACGCTGATAGGTATCATCCGCAGGGTACGCGAATCCTTCGATCGTCTGCCGCACGGAGAACAGCTTGAGGAGTTCTGCGGCCAGTTTGAGTACCTCCTCCCGGACCTTCGCCTTCCGCTTTCGGAACGTGTGCGTACCGAGGTGATCGAGGACCGGGTGGATGCCTTTCGCCGCGACGTAACGTTGAATGAGATTCAATCGGTCGACCGGAACATACAGCTTCTGACCCTCAGAATATACGATCAGCAAGAAGTCCCTCGAACGCCCTTCGACGGTGATCCGCTGAAGCCCCTGGTACTGACCGATCCCATGATCAACATGGACGACGAGATCACCGGACTTGAGATCCTGGAAAGACAAACCGGGTTCATCCCGCTCGACCCGCCGCCATGCCTGCTGCTTCTTGAAGCCGACGACATCGGTCTCGGACAGAAAGACCCAACCGGTGTGCGGAAGTCGGAACCCGCGTGACAGATGCCCCTGCACGAATTCCAGACCGGACCGGCCGACTCCTGACGGCAGAAAATGACCATCGACTTCCGCCTCGACAATCCGCTCCTCGATCAATCTCCGGATCGATTCGCGATGATAGACGATTCGAACCTGTGATCCTTTTGTCAGCCAGTTCTCGAGTTTCGTCAGAAACAGCTTCAGATCGCCGTTGAACGTATCGACTTGAGCGACCTCGAGTTCGACCGGAGTGTCGTCACCGGACACCGGAACAGCGATCGAGTCCCAGAGGATCCGCCGGTATCCCGGAAACCGATCGAAAGGAAACGTCGAGAAGCGATCCGGGTCAATGGTACTGAGAATGTCCTGAATGTTCTCCGGATGTAGCCAGACAGACACGAATCGAGCGCCGAACCAATCATCCAGGATGGACATGAAAACGCCGTTTTCGGCTTTGGATTCGCGTTTTTTCGCCGGAATTATGCGGGCTGCCTGCACTTTCGAGATCGATCGCTGAGTGAGGGGATCGAACTCGCGGATCGACACAATCTCATCACCGAAGAACTCCAGACGGACCGGGAGAGTATATGCGGGAATGAACACATCGAGAATGCCACCTCGGAACGAAAACTCCGCCGCATTCTCGACGCGAGAAACCCGCTGGTACCCGATGTCGGAAAGGGTGCGGATCAGATCGTTCAGGGCAATCACATCGCCGGCTTGCAGGAGCCGGGTATCCCGCGAAAAGTCGATCTTGCTATGGCAGCGGACGGCGAGAAACCGGGCAGGGATGACGGCGATCGGGAGATCCTGCGTCATGACGGCTTGCAGTGAGGAACTCATGTGAGACATGAAAACAGATGTCGCTTGCTCGTTGTCCCCCTCATCGCGGACCGGTTCCGGAAACACAACGACCGAACCGGCGGCCTCCTCACGCAGAACAGGTTCAGATTCGTCTGATTGCCCGATCAGAAGCGCTTTGCCTGCTTCCGCACGGAAAAACCGGATATCCTTCGCCAGATCCACCGCCGTTGCAATTTCAGGAACGATGATGACCAGCGGACAGCGGATCGCGTCCGCAAAAGCCGACAGGAAGGATGCCGCAGCCGAGCCATCGGGACCGGTGACCGTGATTGTGCGCGAATCGCCTTCGAGATGGGATGTCAGTAGCTTGAACTCGGGGGTGTTACGCCATATCGTTTTCATCGGCCTCCTTTGTACTACAGCCCCATGCAGAATGCCATCCAAACGAGACGTGCGGCCGTTCAGGGATTGTCCGGGCTATCCACCCGAAGCGGAATCCGAAAGGTCTGCAGTTTCGAGTGCTTCAAGCGGCCTGTCACGGCAGTTGGAAAGGTTCCGCGGATTGCTTCGACCGACTTCCGGTCGCTGTTCGCGAGCACAAACACGGCCCCTCGACCATTCAGTATCATTTCATTGATGGCGCATTCCGATTCGTACCCATCCATGAAACGCAAAGGGTCGGTCATGAAAACGTAATACTCGGAGAGTCTTACACCGCGTGTCAATTCGAAAATGGCCAGATCCGGGAGACATTGTTCGAGATTCCGGGAGAAAAAGTACGGTTCAGTGCCGGCGATCTCGAGATCCTTGAATAGAAGTGTATTCTGATCCTGGATCGTTCCCGGCGAAAATGGGCTGGTAAAAAATCCCGGAACGCGCGCGAGTCCGAGCATGAGGATGAACGTGGCAAGTGCGAATCCGGGAAGGCAACGCCGAAATCCGAAAAGGCCGACCGCGAGTATCCCGAGGAAACGCCCGGCGATCAACGTCGCGAACGCAACCATCGGCGCAAAATAGACTCCTCTCCAGGGTCCTGGGGTAAGAGCACAGAGAGGGATTGTGGTGGTGGCGAATGCCGCGAGGATCCGCCGGGAACCTCCGCGAGGAGTCTCTGCCGGTAGCGCGATCAGACCGGCGAGAAACAGAATTCCGGTGGCACGACGGAACAGAGGGAAATCCGGGGAAAACAGCTGGTGCAATGTTGCGCGGTAATTGAGATTTTCGATGACCGACCGACAACTGTGCACGAGCAGTTCCCATGTGAGGGGATAAAGCTCGTGCCGTCCGAGCACCTGACGGCCCTTGAAAAAGAGATAACCCGGATTCCGGTGAATCTCCCAAAGCAGATGCCCCATGCCGGCAAGGCAGATCACCCAGAGCGAGGCAACAATCCATCTCGGACGGCACGCCGCGGTTCCCCTCAACCACGGAAACTTCATGATCATCATCAGGGTCGTGAAGATCGGGAGAAGGCGTCCGTAACTGTGGATGTATAGCGCGATGATGTTTATCAGAACAAGCAGGATCGCCCGGATCGCGCAAGGGCGGGATTCACCGAGTCCGTCGATCAGTCGAAGGATCGTGATCATGGCGATGGCCAGAAGCGTGAACCGAAGCATGCCGAAAATCGGATCGGTTTTTTGGAAGTATTCTGAAAACGCGAGGAGTGACGCTGCGCCGATCGCCGATTCCGAACCGGTTGTCCGGCGCAGGAAGAGATATGCAGCGGGGATCAGCAGCGAGGACATGAGGATCGAGAACAGTTTGATCGCATCCCATGAAACACCGAAAACCTCGAACCAGGGAATGATCAGGAATCCGACCAGGGATTCGTCAAATTCATATTTCGGCAGGAAGGGGAAGTGGACGATGCCTCGGATGAAATCCAGTGCAACGAGGGAATAGCGGGCCGATAGTTCGTCGATTTTATGGAATTCGGTGATTCGATGGGTGCGGATGGCGATGGCGGTGATCCAAAGCACGATAATCGGGATTGCGTCGAGAGCAGGCGTAGCGGCGCGCGTTCGGATACAGATCGAGCTACGGAGCGAGAAGGCGCAGAGCAAAGCGGTCAAGAAGAGTCCGGCTGCGGGGAGGGGATAAGCGGCATCGAGAAGCGTTTGCGTCGCGCATCCGGCGAAGAGGGGCCACAGGACCATCATGGCCCTGTTCCTGTGGTGTTTTTTGGTGTTATCGTGTCGCTTAGAGAGAACCATAGCGTTTATACGTTAACCCGTCGTTGTGAAGGTTTCAACCGATCGCATTGCGGATTGACGCTGTCCTGAATTCATGGTCAACTGGTCGATGATGCGCAAGACATCCCGCCCAGACAGTCCATTTTCTTTCGATCGATCCATCGCAGCGATTCTAGGTATCGCTGTTCTGTATCGGGCGGTTTTTCTATGGCAGATCCGGAGTTCTGCTTTTTTTCGGGTTCCACTGATCGACTCCTGGGAATATCATCTCGATGCGCTCAAGATTCTATCCCATGGCCAGCCACACCATATCGCGTTCTGGCATCCTCCGGCCTATCCATATCTTCTGGCCGGAATTTACGGTCTGGCCGGCAGCACCGCGATGCTCTGGCCCGCCGTCGTCAATATGATTTTAGGCATCTTGTGTCTGGTTCTGACATTCACAATTGCCCGGATCGTTTGCGACCGCCGATCAGCTCTCATCGCTGCGATTCTTGCAATGATGCAACCTGTTCTGATGACATTCGAGGTTCAATTGCTGTCGGTATCGCTCGAATGCTTCCTGAACCTGCTGTGGGTGCTCCTGATGCTGATCGCGCTTCGAGATCCTTTCCGGCGCTTGCCGGTGTTCGCAACCGGTATTGTTTTGGGGCTGTCGGTGGTGACGCGCCCCACCGTCCTGCTGCTTCTTCCGGCTTCGATCACCCTGTTCGCATGTCGTCGAAAGTCTATCGTGCCGTTTGCGATCGGCGTGTTTCTGATCGTGAGTCCGGTCACGATCCGTAATTACTGGGTAGCCGGTGAATGGGTTCCGGTATCGAGTAATGGAGGCATCAACTTCTATATCGGCAACAATCCGGAGTTCATGAAAACGACGGCGCTGCGTCCTGGGTCCGAATGGTCGATGTTGATCCAGCGGCATCTCGATCACGACGGTGAGATGGTTTCGGCGGAATGGTACAAGGATGGATTTCGCTTCATCGCCGAGCATCCCGTTCAGGCGTTTCGCAACAATCTTTGGAAGCTGTTCCAGGCGATTCATGCCTCTGAAATCATCCGGAACATCGATTTCAACGAGTTCCGCAAAGGCTCGGCGATCATGCGAGTTCCAGGAATTGATTTCGGCTGGTTGTTTGCGCTGGCGATGCCGGGACTGCTCCTCATGGCTCCCGGATCGAATCGCCGTGTAATTCTGTGGTATCTGGGGATGACGGTACTGTCGATCGTTCTGTTTTTTGCTGCGACACGCTACCGTCTCCCGATGATTCATCTCATGGCAATCTCTGCATCCGTGACGATTCTGAAGCTGGTGGATGCCGTACGGGCGAGGCGGTTCGGGCAGGAGGAATGGATCCTGACGGGCTCGGTGGTGGCACTCCTTGCACTCACCCATCTACCGGTTCGGACTGGGCTTCCGGATAACATTCAGCACAGAGACACCTTGATGAATCTGGTAGATGTTCATGAGCGGTCCGGCGATCTGTCCGCTGCAGCCGACTTTCTCGAACAGGTGATCGCAACAGATCCATCGTTTCCGGATGCTTATCAACGGTTGGGTGTTTATGCATTGCGTCACTCGGATCTGCAGACCGCTGAACGCAACTTCCAGCAATCGCGGGAACGCTGTCCCGGAAGTCCGCTGCCACTATTCAATTTGGGAGTCGTCGCGCTGCGATCCGATCGATATAGCGATGCCGTCGATTGGTTCCTGAAGGCGGTGCGTCTGGATCCCGTCAACCCTGAATATGCCTTGTACACAGGTCAGGCGGCGAAACTTACGGGTAATGATGAGCTGATGCTCAGGGAAATTCGCCGAGCAATCGAGGGTTACAGGCGCAAAATCCGCCAGCATCCGTTCGATGCGATCTACCGGCGATCCCTGGGACAGGCATTGCAGATGATCGGGGATACAAGTGGAGCGATCGACACATACCGCGCTGCAATCGACATCGAGCCTTCGGACCTGACCGCGTTGCGCGACCTGGCGGAAATCCTCGTGCAGGTGCAGGATTTCAAATCTGCCTTGCCGTATGCCCGCCGTCTGACCGCGGTTGCCGGAGCTGACGCCGAATCGTTCGACCTTCTGGGAAACGTATTGATCGCATTGAGGCAGTATTCCGGAGCCATCAGCGCTTATCGGATGGCTTGTATGAAAGCACCTCGATCAGGTGCTTTTCAGAACCGGCTGGCAGTTGCATATTTTGCCGTCGGGGACCTTGAGTCGGCGAGACAACACGCTCGAATTGCGATCGATCTCGGGTTCGCGGTCGATCCCGGCTTTCGAAATGTAATGGGGTTATCGGCGTCGAACGGGGAATGACCATTTAGATGTCGTTCATTCACGGAGTTGTCAAAACGGGAACGTGCTGCTAGCATTTTGCGGATTTTCTGTTCGCACTGACTCTCGAGAAAGGAGAAGACATGATAAACGCCGAGTATTTGAAGAAGATCAACGATGAGTATGCCCGCCAACTCGAGGCTGCTCAGAAGCCGTCTGCGCGTGAACAGATGGAGGAACTCAACCGACAGCTCCTCGCGAACAACTTCACGATGAAGGGCAAACCGTTCCCGACATTCCTCAAGCCACTGTTCGTCGAAGCCCGACTGTTCGACAATCTCGTGAAAATTACCGAAACGATCATGCAATGCATCGAAAAAGTGGGTAATCTGTTTTTTTCCCGGCCCGACATGGAGCATTACTTCGAGATGGATCCGCTCGATCTGGAACTCGCACGGATCAATCCCCGCTATCCCCGCCGGGTGATCAACGGCCGTCTCGATGCATTTCTCAGTGAAGAAGGCCTGAAGTTTCTCGAATTCAACTGTGACAGTCCGTGCGGAATCGGCTGGCATGACAAGTTGATTCAACTGATGATGGATGTCCCGATCATACGGGATTATCTGACTGCCAATCATGGACGTTTCGATGCGTTGTTACCGAATTTCACGAAAATGATCCGGGCAAAGAACGAACAGTTCGGAGGACCGAAAGAATTCACAGCGGCGGTCGCGACGGACTGGAACTCGAGTGTCCGGTATGATCTGGAACTCGTGGCTGATTTTCTGAATCGACAACCCGGCATCACGTCTTTTTTCTGGGATCCGCGCGAAGCTGAGTATGACGGCAAACAACTCAGGATGAATGGAAAGCCCGTTCATCTGATTTTCCGGGACGATATCCGGGATTTCACCTCCGAGATGGCCAAATCCAAACCGGTGCTCGATGCTTATCGCGACGGGAAGGTTTGCTTCCTGAATCCATTCTCATCACGCGTCGGCGGGCTGAAATGCGTTCTGTGGTTCATGACCGACGAAAAATCGCAGCATCTGTTCACTCGAGATGAACTGAAAGTGATTCACTCCACGATTCCATGGACACGATTCATGAAGGAAACCGGAACCGATTTCCATGGCAAGCAGATCGATCTGGTTGATTTCGTCCGTAAGCACAAAGATCAATTGGTGCTGAAGCCGAATGCCGGGTACGGCGGTTTCGGTGTCACGATCGGATCCGAAGTGGATCAGAATCACTGGGATCAGGTGATCGAGAAGATACTGGCGGGCGAGAGTTGGGTTGTTCAGGAACGGGCCTATATTCCTGCGGACCAGTTCCCTTATTTCGATCCGGATCTGAAGTGGTCGATCAAGAATATCAATATCAACTTCTTCGCGTTCGATGGTCAATTCGGCGGTGGAATGGTTCGTGTATCGGATTCGAAGGTTATCAATGTGCATCAGGGTGGTGGATTGATTCCGATCTGTTACATCTGATCGGATGTCTGAAATAAGAGAGGATGCCGGAATCCGGCATCCTCTTTGTTTTGGTTCCGATATTGAGCGAATCGATCAGTGGATGGTCAGGTAGGGCCAGATATCCGAACGATTGCCGTCGACGTCCTCGGCGCATAACTCGAGCAGATAATCGCCAGCGGGAACGGTAAAGGGAGGAATATCCAGCTGCAGTCCCCACAAACTGTCTCCGATTCCAAAATCACCGGACTGACCGTCATCGAAAAGGTATACACCCGTTGGCAGCCCGTCATAGTAAATCTGGACATTACTGACTGCTGAGTCCGGATCCATGACATAGGCGAGCATATGCAGAGTTCCGCCGTCCTGGTAAGAGATATCGGTGTCCATATATCCGGCGAGCATGATAAAGGGAGGGCTGCTACCGGGAGCGGGGGCTGAACCGAACATGGCGAATTCCGTCAGATACCAATCGAATTCACGGGCATTGAATTCATCGGTCGGGGGAAAGGTGTTCAATGATTCATCCGACGACAGGGTATTTGAAGGAGAGAATTCGGAGGGGAACATGTCGAGATCCGGAAGAGTGAAACCGGACACGACACACGCTGGAAGGAGGCAACTCGCAACAATGAGGATGATCAATGACGAGTTCAGCATCAGTATTCTCCTTCTCTGAAGAGATGACACGTGGTCAACCGTTACTCGTAATCCTCCGCGGCGTTCACGATTTCGAACTCCATTCGACGACTCGCGCGCATCCCTGCGGCATTCAAGATCGTTCGGATGGCCTTCGCCGTACGCCCCTGCCGGCCGATCACCTTGCCCATATCAGCCGGAGCGACCCTCAGTTCGATGATGGTGGTCATTTCGCCTGACACTTCGTTGACGACGACTTGATCCGGATGATCGACGATGGATTTGACGATTGCTTCTACGAGATCTTTCATGTGAATTGCCTTCCTCTCTGAGCGTGGTGTGTTCGAAGTTGAAGTGTGATCAGTTCTTTTTTGACTCCTGAGTTCCACATAAATGTAACATGCTGGTCATCCAGGAGTCAAGACGTCGGTCCCGTGCACCCTGGGATCAACGTCGGAGCAATTCCCGGAGTTCCCGGACCAGTTCCGATGTCGAATCCAGCGATTCCAGTGTCGTCAACAACATTCCTGCTTCATCCATTTTCTTCAAATCGACGCATTGACGGATACGCAGAGCCAGGTCTTTCATCAAATTGTGACGATCCAATCCATCCGTCGCCTTGCGCGTGATGACATCGGCATCGACTTTCAAGGATGAACGCGAGGAGATATCGGTCAGGACATCCAGAGCCGTTGAATAGTCCTTGCGGTCCAGATATCGGAGAGCTTCCTGGATCACCCGTCGATCGTGCCGCTCCGTATCATGTTCGACCTTGACCGATCGTGCGGATCGGATACGGTCCGCCGCATCCTCAAAGGAAGGATCAACATCGGTGATTTTTTCCCAGATATCGATGGCATCGTCGACCCGTCCTTCCGCCAGCAATCGATCCCCCTGCTGCATGAGGGCCAATGCCTGCCTGCGACGCTCGATCCAACGGTTGATCTCGACAAGATAATACTTCGTTCGTTCGTGCTCCGGAGCAATCCTCAGCAGCATCTCACAGCACTCACGCGCCGACTCGAAATCTCCTGCCGCTCGATGTGACTTGGCTTCAGCCAGAATTGTCTGAATCTGTGTCCTCAGTTCCACCTTCCGCTGTGCGGTCTGGAGTCCCACCCAGGCTTTTTCATGATCCGGACTGAGTTTCAGAACTTCCAGAAAGCAGATGACTGCGAGCCCGGATTGACCGGTCATCAACGACCGTTCACCCTGGTCCATGAGGCTTTTGATGGTGTCGAGGGTGTTCTGTGTAGTGAGAATCTGGTTGCGGAGGCTGTCGAGAGACGCATCCGAGATGGATGCGACAGAACAGAGTTGTTCGAGCAATGCCGCAGCCCGGCTCAAGTCTGATTGCATCAACGCATTCGAGATCAGCCTTCGGAGACGTTCCTGAGACACCTCATCAGAATTCATAGGGTCGACTTCCTAATCGCTGTAATCCCGAATCCAGCACTCATCGCGGATATCGGGC